>JBILFE010000637.1:0-2877 GCA_044351705.1 Luteolibacter sp.
GTCAGGCAGTTGCCAGCATATCGCCCAGCAATCAGAAATCAAAAAACCAGAAAGTATCATTACTATGCATATTCCAGACATGCTTCAACATACAAGGAATACCCTCAAACACCTCGCCCTCGCCCTCGTTGTCGGCGCGGGTCTGTGGGCCGGCAGCGCCCATGCGGTCATCGCCACAGACGCGGTCGTGACAACTGCGACCATCACCAGCGGCACCAGCCTGACGATTGCCAAGCCCAGCAGGGTTGTCGCAGGCGATGTGATGATCGTGACTATTGCCCAACGTCAGGACAGCTCAGGTGCGGCCGCGGCAGCCGGCTGGACGTTGATCAAAAACGGCACACTTGGCTCCGGCAGTCGCATGGGCACGATCTTGTACAAGGCGGCCGGCGCATCCGAGCCGACCGATTACACGTTCACGTTGGCGCCCACCATCAGCAACCAAGTCGCCATCGGTTCCATCGTGGCCTTTTCCGGAGTGGATCCTGGATCACCCGTGGAAGCTGCTGGCGCAAGCTTTACGGTCGGCAATCCATCAGGAGCTTACACAGGACCCGGTATCACCACGGTCTCCGCAGATGCGGCAGTGGTCATGTTGGGGATGGCGGCTTACAACTCCGGGACGGCACCCACCGCCAGTGGCTGGACAACCACCTCACCCGGCGCGCTGACCGAATTATTTGACAACCAGGCTGTCAATGGGGTTTACGTCGCGTCGGTCGGCGCGGCATGGGCGATCAAGGCCAGTGCCGGAGCCACCGGGGATGGAACGGCAACTCTATCCGCCTCGCAACGCAACGGCGGGTATTTGATCGCGCTGAGACCAGCCACGCCTCCTGCCATCGCAGCCAACTCGACGGTGGCGGCCTTCCCAACCTCCGTGCAGGCCGATGGTGCCACCACCTCCACCATCACCGTGACCTTGAAGGATGACAGCGACGTTGCCGTCGCGGGCAAGACCGTGACGCTGGCTTCCGACCGTAATGTGATTACACCAGGGACGGACACGATTTCGGCGGCCTCGGGACTTTCCGATGCAAATGGCGTGGTGACCTTCACCGTGAAATCCACGACGATAGGATCGCCGGTCTTTACGGCCACGAATGTCTCCGACGCTTTTGATGTGGGAACGGCCAGCGTGACCTATACCGTCAGCTCCGCCAAGGACTTCGTGTCCTTTGGTCCCGGGGCCATGATCGATACCGTGAACGCCAAGGTGCTCTGGCCCCAGACGCCTGGTACGAACCTGAGCAACCTCACGCCCATCTACACGGTTTCCCCTAACGCCTCGGGTGACCCGGCTTCCGGCCCCCCCGCCAGGAACTTCAGCACGCCTCAGATCTACACCATCACCGCCCAGGATGGCACCACGAAAGATTACACCGTGAGTGCCTATCAATCGGGCTACCCGATTACGGTGAACTTCTCCTGGCCTGCCACCGAACCCATGCCCGCCGCGCCATTGAGCGGTCCCGCCACAAGCACTTCATACTGGACTGACGTCAGGCCAAATTCGAGTCCGGCTACTGGCAGCAACTTGATCAACGGCAATAACGTAGCCACCCCTGTTGGCTTCAGCTTCGGCTTCGAGAGCCGCGACCCGTGGGGTTCCCCCACCCTTGCAATGCTCAAGACGGCACTCTTCAATAATGGCAACTGCGAAATCAGCGGCCTAACCGCAGGCCATGTCTATCACCTTTACATCGCCAGCTATTACCCCAATGAAAACGGTTCCAAGGCCAAGATCACCATGGCCAACGCGCCGTATAACGGAGCAAGCCTCATTGTCGATAACGGCGGCGGCTCCGGCACCCCGCCGGCGGGTTCAAACACGACGTGGATCTTGAACCAGAATTATGGATTCTTTGGCAGTCTGGTGCCTAACGCAAGCAACAAGATCACCTTCTCCTACCCGCAAGCAACATTCCCGGCGGGCCAAAACCCCAAGGCCATGATCAACGGCTTCCAGCTCGTGGACGTGACCTTCGCGCCGCCGCCGGCCCCCACCAACCTGGCCGCCATCCCACACATTGGCGCGATCGAATTAAACTGGACGGCCTCGTTCGGGGCAACCGGTTACATAGTCAAACGCGCCACCTCAAGCGGCGAGGAAGTCGAGCTCGGGACCGCCACGGCAACCACCTTCACGGATACGGTGACACCCGGCGTCCCGTATTATTATGTTGTGACCGCCGTCAACGCTGCGGGCGAAAATTTGACACCCTCCAATGAGGTCACCGCCACCGCCTTGTCGAGCACAACAACCCTCACCCTCGCCAATCCGGCTGTGACTACCAAGCCCTACGACTCCACCGCCACTGCCACCATCACCGGCACTCTCGTCGGCGTGGCAGAAGGCGATCATGTTTTCCTGGTCGGCACCGGCACTTTTGCCAGTGCGAACGTGGGCACCAACATCGGAGTCACCGCCAACTGCACCCTCTCCGGCACCAATGCGTCAAGCTATGTTCTAACACAGCCAACCGACCTGACAGGTGAAATCACGCCGGCCGCTCTAACAGTCATAGCGGATAACCATAGCCGCACGGTTGGCACACCCAACCCGGACTTGACCTATACCATTTCCGGCTACCAAGGAGCCGACAATGCGGCTAGCGTCGGCCTGAGTGCCGGACAACCCGAGTTGTCCACCGACGCGGTGCTGGCATCACCGGAAGGGAGCTACACGATCACCTGCACAGCGGGCGGAGTGACCATCACCGACACGAATTACATGCTGGCCTTTGTGGACGGACAATTGCTGGTGCTCGGGCAGCTCACATGGGCCGCTGGCAACGGTGCGTGGGACATTGGATCCAGTGTCAATTGGACTGCGGCGACGCTCGGTCCGGTTACCTATCAAGAGGGCGTGACCGT
>JBILFE010000323.1:0-4968 GCA_044351705.1 Luteolibacter sp.
AGGCGCGTTCGTTAGAATGCGTCTTCGGGCAATGGGGCGACCCTGAGTTATTTGTCTGTGGCCAGACTTTATGGGCCGGATCGCTGGAGGACAGGCGTCCCGCCTGTCAGGGCCGACGGGCTTCCAGCCTGTCGTTTCATCGGCAGACAGGCGGGACGCCTGTCTTCCCTAACAGGCGGGACGCCTGTTTTCCCATCAAGTGACGCTGAACTGCCGATGCTTCCAGGATTGTCAGGGAAGGCGCAAGATTTTCGCCTGAATGGATCTCACATACAGCGCGAATGGAGCGGTCCGTCATGGGTATCGCGGCCTTCGCCGGCGGCGAGGTCGATCCATTCGCCGCAGGCGATGCAGGTGTTCCACTGGTCGTGGATCGGGCAGGGCGGCCATTGGAATGTTCTCACATCGCGCAGGGTTTCAGGTGGCGCGATCATGAAACGGGTGCCGGCCAGGCGTTGCATGCCCCATGAACAGAAGTGGCGCATCAAAGCGGCACGATCCACGTCCGGATCATTCCACGGCAGGTCGCGGACTTCGTCGTCGAAATCATCGTAACCATGTGGCCGGTGTTGGAGCGGTTGGGCGTCCAGCAGCACCACTCCGATCCGCGGGTCAGCCATGACTTGAACGAGTTCCCGCATCACCTCGCGCCCCAGGCCGATGTGGCGGAAGGGTGGGTGCAGGGCGATGAAGTGGACGCAAAGCAATCCTGACGCGGGGTCTAACAGCTTAGGAATCGGCTCGCGAAACATCTGGCTATCAGGGTCGATGATTTCCTCGAACACGTCGCAACTCGTGGAGTCCAGATCCCAGAGTTCGATGAACGCGGCATCGGATGCGGGATCCTCGGCGAAAAGGTAATGCGCGTTGACCAACCCGGCCGGCTTGCCGTCGCATTCGATCCACCCCTCGATCTCCAGCAGGCATTCGGCGAACCTCGGGTCCTGCACTTCGCCCTCGTCCAAACGGCTGATTTTCCAGCGGATTTGCATTGGTCAAAAGCGTTATTATTTTGATAGAACGGGCAGCGGGACATCGGTGCGATCGGGCATGACGATGACTTTGTAACTCACGCCATGGGGCAGGGTCAGGCGGCCGACCTTGAGAACCACGCGGTTTTCTATCACATCGGAATTGATGTCCCCCGGCAACAGCAAGTTCTTCATGGCCTCAACCTGCCTATGATCCGGAGCCTTGGCGAGCGGAAAGCGCTCGATGCCCCAATTCCATCAAATAGCGAGGACCTCCGCGTCGGCGCTAGGCGGAGAGAAGCGAAACGCGGAGGAGCAGAGGTCGCAGAGCGGAGCGCGGAGTTTTCCCGATATGTGACACAATCGCCACCAATTTGGATGTGCCGAGCCTCCGCCACTGCTGTCAAATGGGTTAGCGAGGCACGTTGGTGCTGCCATCTATTATGCAAATAGACATCCACATCTCCAAATCCGCCATCCCCGCCCTGACGTTGCCCTTGGCCCCTGCCGCGATTTGGCGGGTGATGGTCCAATCAGGGGTGAGTTCCTGAGTTAGTCATGGAAGCCCACGGCCCAGCCGCCTATCAGCAGATAGGCCACTCCGGTCTCTTGTCGATCATGGATTTCATCTTGTCGAAATCAGACCACATGCTGGAACTAACAAACTGACAACCACCGATGCAAATATTTTTCATCGAAATACTTTGGCAATGCGAAGCGTATGGGTATTTCCTCGTTCGAGTAGTTTCCCCCATGAATCCGGCTGCAAACCACTGTCCCTTGCCCAAGTGAAAAGTAGAAAATCTGTATTGTGCCTTGTTTGTAGCTTGATGTGGATGTCGCTGCCCATGACCCTCCAGGCATGGGTGCCCAACGCCGAGGAGCGCGAGGCGGCGATCGACGCCGGCGATCTTGTTCCGTATTTTACCAAGCTCACCGCATGGCTGGACCAGCAGGTGCCGGCTGTGCCCAACCAAATGACGACGGAAAAGATGCTGTCGCTCATGAGTGACAAGACCTTCATGGCGGCTCTCGCCGAGCGGCAGTTCCTGACCAAGCTATGGGCGCCCAGAAAGCCGAAGGAAGAGACGGGATACGCCTTTCACAAGGGAGTCCAGAATTTCGGCCTCTTCAGCAAGGCCGACCCGAAGAACAAGCAGTTCCTGCGCTGGATCATGTCAAACGCAGCGCTCATGAACGAGGCGTGCATGAGCTGCACGCCATCCGCATGGCACTTGCGGCATGATGACAGTCATCACATCACGCCCGCCATGCTGGAAGAGTGGAAGAAGATCTACTACGCCGATCCGTCATCGCGGCAGGGGCTGTATCTGCGGCTCGCTGTCGCATGCATTGTCCGTCGCCCGGGCACGGGCAATCAGGGCTCCGGGAACGCGAAAGAACAGAGCAGCATTTACGACCGGTACGAACACTTTCGCAAAGCGCATGCCGCCGGAGAACTGTTTCCCAGCTTTGACTCGCTCAACATGTGGGAGCTGACGCACGTTGTGTCTTCGGGCGCCTCAAACGAGGACCTGGCCTGGGGCCGGGAAGCGCTCAATACGTGGAACCCCAGCCTGAAGAAAGACGAGAATGTTGTCGCCATGGTCAGCCAGGTCTGGAGACGGCCGTCGCCGATTTCGTACCATGACTTCAGTTGCGTTGCGGCCGGCGGCGGGAAATGCGGGCCGCGCTCGTCGTTCGGCGTGTTCATCTGCCAGGCCTTCGGCATTCCGGCCATCGGGGTCGCGCAACCCGCCCATGCCGCCATTGCGTATCGTGACCCGAAGGGCGACTGGCAGATTGGCCAGGGGCGCAGTTGGCAAGTCTCGCAGCTCATCAACATGCCGGGTCCGGCGTTTTTGGACATGATCAAGGACCGCAAAACGGGGAAATTCGATCAGGTCGAACACCTGCGCTGGATTGCAGCATTGATCGAATCGCCGGGCCCCACCCCGTACGAGGTGCCCAAAGCGATCATGAGCAAATCCGGCGTGAAAGGGGTTGTTCCCGAGCACAGGTATGCGAATCCGCGCGCCGACACGGTGTTCTTCCTGCATAAGCAACTACCTGCCACCGGGGGAGGGATCAAGGCAACCCCACTCGACAAGCGGGCGGACCAGGCGGCGGTGCCGGTGAAACCCGCGATCCGGCCGGAAGCGCCCATCAAGGTGCCGCCGGGCGTGATCCATGTTGAGGCCGAGGATTTCTTCAACCAGGGCAACGCACAGGTCATGGATTGTTACACCGGCGGCAAACAAGTCTACTACCCGTCGTCCGCATGGACGGGCTACAAGATCAACGTTCCCAAAACCGGGACCTATCAGTTCACGGCGCGGGTGGCGGTCGTTAACTGGGGCCAGGAACTCTATGTGCGCTCGTTCGGGGCGATGTACCGGGCCAAGGCAGCCAAGGCGTCCGATGTGTACAGGCAGGATGCGATGAATCTCGGCCCGCAACTGGCCATCGATAACGACCTGAGCACACGGTGGGCGATGAACTTGGGCAAGGACAAGGGCTGGATCGAGATCGACCTCGGCCAACCGCGGGAGATCAGCAAGATCATCATCGATGAACGGGCCTTGAATAACATCAAGAAGCATACGGTGGAATACATGGCCGGCAGCGAGTGGAGGACGCTGCTTGCAGGCGATTACGTAGGGAACTACGTCAAGTCGTTTGCCCCCGTAACGGCGCAGTTCGTGAAGTTTTCCTCGTTCGACACCGGCGCGCCGACCGGCGGGCCGACGATCCGAGAGATCAGCCTGGGCACCGCTTTCGACGGCAACGGGTATGTGAAAATACCCTGGTCGCCGGGGACGGCGGAGGGCTCCCGATTGCTCAAATGGGGTAAGGTAGATGGCCTGGCAGGACGGTGGCAGACGACCCCGCCTCTCGCCATGGATTTGGTGAAGGGCGAGCAAACCATCTGGGTGTCCACGCAACCGCTGGAGGCGCAGCGAAGCTTGTCCATGCGGTGGTTTGAGCTGAAACAATAAACATGATACACATACAAGGAGACAAATTATGATTATGAAAAACTTGAACTTTTCGTTGCTGGCGCTCGCCCTCGTGGCGGGCATTGAGAATGCTGCCGCCTTTCCGGAAACCGTGAAGGTGGGTGATCCTGGCAACAAGGCCGACGCCACCGGATACGGTGCGGTAGCCTATGCATACCAGATCGGCAAATACGAGGTGACCAACGCCGAGTACTGCGCATTCCTCAACGCGGTGGCCAAGAACGACCCACATAAATTATACGCTCATCGCGCGGACGGCGCGATCCGCCGCAGCGGCGATTCCGGCAACTATGCCTATACCGTCAGTCAAGGCAGCGAGAAGAAGCCGGTGGGGCATGTCACTTTCCAGTGCGCGGTGCGCTACGTCAATTGGCTGAGCAACGGCAAAGCCGCCGGGGACACCGAGAAGGGGAGCTACACCATCGAGAATGAACAGGTGAAGGTGCCGGATCACGCTGCCTTGGCGGCCGCCAAGGGTGTCAAGTGGGTTATCCCCAGCGAGAACGAGTGGTACAAGGCGGCCTATTACGATGCCGGAAAGAATGGCGGAGCCGGCTACTGGAAGTTTCCGGCTAAGAGTGACCGCAATCCAGCAGCCAATATCAATTCCAATATCCTCAAGGATGTCGGCTCCTATGCGGACGTGGTCAGCGCATACGGCACCTTCGACCAAGGCGGCAATGTCTGGGAGTATAATGACAACCAGAGCGGGGACAAAGTGGGCTTGCGTGGTAGCTCGTTCTATATCCATGACCAGATACGGTACATGCAATCCGGTGCCCGTTACGATGTCGTGAGCACGAAAGTGCCCCACTATGGCTTCCGGGTAGCAGCTTTGGGCACGGTACAGCCGTGAACTCAAAAAAAGCAAAAAATGACCTTGAAGTCATCGAGCCCGCGAAAAAGCCATGGAACATCGATCATACCTGGACATCTCCCTCATCGCCAAACGTGATGAAGCCACGATCAAACAAGTG
>JBILFE010000581.1:0-3150 GCA_044351705.1 Luteolibacter sp.
CATATTTTGTAAAACGGGGTGTGTCCCGGGGGGGGGGGGGGGGGGGGGCGGGGCCGCCACCTGGCAATGGTCGCGGAGGAAGCCGATGGCGTGGTCGGTGAAGGCATCGGTGGTATAGAATGGCCGCTCGGTGGTGCTCTGTGGGTGGAGGTCAGGTTCGTTGCCGGAGTACATGCAGCGAGGCGGCACCGGCTTGAAGTGGTTGGCGGCACCATGGATAAGGCCCCAGTAGCGGTCGAAACCGCGTTGCAACGGCCAATCGGCCAGATCCTTGCCGGCGAGGTGCCATTTGCCGGCCATGAAGGTGGCGTAGCCGGCGGACTTGGCAACCTCGGCGAGGGTCACGCAACGCAGGTTGAGATGGCCCTGATAGGCGGGCGGACCGGCGTCCCTGCCGCCGCCCGGCGATTCTGCGGTCATGTGGCCGATGCCGGCCTGATGCGGGTGCAGGCCGGTTAGCAGGCTGGCGCGGGTCGGACAACAACGGGCCGAGTTATAGAATTGGGAAAAGCGCACCCCCTGGCGGGCGAGGGCATCGATGTTAGGCGTGGCGATTTCACCGCCGTAGCATCCGAGGTCGGAGTAGCCCATGTCATCGACCATGATGAGGATGATGTCGGGGCGCTGGGCAGCGGAGGCCGGCGTCCAAAACCCGCAGCACAGCAGGGCGGCAAGGACGGGTTTCAAATCATCTATCATTGATGCGAACGGCTCAGGGCTTGGGGCGCTCTGGCCAGGCCGCCGGGTCGAGCCAAATCTCCTGGGTGAGGGTGCCTTTGGCGCCCTGCGGGTAGGGGGAGAGCTCCGTGCCAGGGATCACCTTGCCCGTGCTCACGTCGGCGGCCGCCCATGCAACGGACATGTGGCCGGTGCCTGAGTTTTGTTTGTGCAGCGCCTCAATGTAATATTTTTTGCCGGCTTCGAGTTTGAGTGGCTTCGACCTTTGGCTAGGAAACTGGGTGAAGTTGCCGGCACCCGTCGGCTGTTGGGTGAAGGCGACGAGCACCTTGTTCTTCGGGTTTTCATCGGTACTGAGGTAAAGTTCCGCGCTGGCATCGGCGGCGATTGCGAAGTCGTATTCGGCGGTCTTGGGCGCGTGAACGAAGCCGCGCACCCGCGCACCATAGGCCGCGGTGACGGTTTTTTGTGCTTCAAATTGCTGGAGGACCACACTTTGGGCCGGCTTGGTGGTGACGGGGATGTCCGCCAATGTTTTTTTCACGGCCAGGGTTTTCCGGGCCGATATGGACTTCCATTTGCCCGCGCCGATCTTATCGGCCGTGGTGTGTTTGAGGACAAAATCCACGATGGGAGCGGGGTTCTGGAGACTGTGAGGGCGATGCCCGGCACCAGGCTTCTTGATGAGCGTGACGTCACCGCCGAGTGCCTTGTAGCGCGACTCAAGCAGCAGGGCGTTGCCCTCGATGGCAACCACCCAGTCTTGCATGTCACCGCAGACAACGAGGATCGGAATCTTCGCATCGGCCATGGGCTTGAGATTGTCGATGGGGTTGCCCTTGTAGGCGCGCGCTTCGGCGTCGGTCATGCCGTAGGCATTGAGACAATCGCGCCAATCCCTGCCGGACGCCCGGGTCCGGCCGCCCCCACCCGGCCAACTCTTGAAATCGCACACCGGCGCGTCCAGGTACATGCATGCCACCAAATCCGGGTGACGGATTCCCCAGTTGAGGGCATACAGACCACCGCGGCTGAAGCCTTCCGGCACGGTCTTGGCGCTGAGATTGTAGTTTTCGCAGACAAAATCGTAATAGAGGTCCATCGCATCGAGCGCCACGGGAGCCCCAAACAGGCCGCCGACCCCGATGTATCCGACGTGCACACCTTTCTCTAGCAGGGCGATGTCGGCTTGGGGATCGACCCCGAAAAACTCGGTGCGCCAGATCCAAGGATTGCCCTTGGCCGGTTTCTTGGGAATGACCAGCAGCGCGCCACGACCGCCCACATTGAAATTATGCTGTTCGTAGCCGCTCCATTCGCTCTTTTGGACCCCGGCAGGCGCGGCCACTGCGGCCTGAGGCAAAATCACCGCGCATACAGCGCTCAAAAGCAGTGTCGTTTGCAGGGCTCGAAAATGGATCTTGTAGTTGGTGTGCATAGGGAGGTTTCGCTGCCACGAAAGTAGTCTGCCAGCCACCGTTGCCAAGAACAAAAGCCGACAGAAGAAAAGCGCAGAGTTGACTCACCGTGTCCCCCCGCTCACTCTCACACAAGCCTGCGATGAAAATCCTTTCTATCATCAATACCGTAGCCTTGGCAGTGCCACGCTGCACCCTTGCCATGGCACTGGCCGCAGGCCTGCAGGCGCTACCCGCCCAGGCGGGATCGACCACCCTGACCTATCAACTCGGGGCCAGCGGCAACGGCACGTTTTTTGCCGGCGGCGCCTTCAAGACCTGGCTCGCCATGGGGACCCTGCCCGTCGGCTCGATCCTGCGCT
Organism: Luteolibacter sp.; assembly: GCA_044351705.1. Taxonomy (GTDB): domain Bacteria; phylum Verrucomicrobiota; class Verrucomicrobiia; order Verrucomicrobiales; family Akkermansiaceae; genus Luteolibacter. Next base: position 2,459 of record JBILFE010000581.1, read on the forward strand.
CGGTCGCCGCCGACGCCACGCTTGACAGTAGCGAGTGCGGCAATTGGGCCAATGACCTGATGGTCATGATCGACCCCACGCCGCAGACGCCCGGCGGCGACAGCATGCTGGCGATTGGCAATGGCGACTTCATGAGTCCTAACCTGAACTTGACATGGGCCAACGGTTTCAACGTTGCGGGCACCCCGCTGCGCGACACCAAAACCGCGCCCGTGAACTTTCCGGCCAGCATCGATCTGCATGATGCCGCGATTCTCCTCGGCAACACCTATGGCGGCCCGCTCACCGGCGGCACCTGGTCGGGCACGCTCACCCTCACCTACGATTGCCCGGACGAGGCATTCATCAGAACATTCGGTCTAGCAGGCTATCCGGCGGTCATCAGCGGGACCAACATCACCTGGAGCCTGCCGCTCGGCACCACCCTAACAACACTCGCGCCCACCTTCACGCTGTCCTCCGGCACCTGCAACAAGGCGTCCGGCTCCACCCACAACTTCAGCGCCCCGCAGACTTATACCGTCACCGCCGGCACCGCGGTCAACGTCTACACCGTGACCGTGGTGCTGGTGCCGCCCGTGGAGCTCATCCAGGTGAACCTCGACACCGCCGCGCGCAACAATCTCACGGGCCCCGCTGCCACCACCGGCGCAATCTGGAATCAAGCAGTGGGAATACCGCCGCTGGCGGCC
>JBILFE010000720.1:0-4955 GCA_044351705.1 Luteolibacter sp.
CCCTTTACCGTAAGCAACATCACGGTGACGCCGGTGACGGTGTATGCCACCTCCACGGTGAAGGTCAACGGGGCCACGGTGGCATCGGGAACAACGAGCGGTCCGCTCGCTCTCGCCGTTGGCAACAATCCCATCAACATCGTGATCACGGCTCAGGATGGGACTAACACGATGACCTACACCGTGACAGTGACCCGCCTGCCCGAGGTGTTTACGTTCAACTCCGCGGCAAGCGTGCCGGTGGCGGTGAATCATTTTGTGGCCTCAGACAACACGGCAGCGTTTGCACTGACCTACGCGCCGACGACTGGAACCAGTTTGATGGTGGTGAAAAACACCGGAACCGACCCCATCCAAGGCACCTTCAGCAATCTGGCGCAGGGCCAGACCGTGCGCATGATCTATGACGGGACGGCCTATTCATTCATGGCCAACTACTTTGGGGGCACCGGCAACGATCTGGTGCTGCAGTGGGCTAACACGCGTCTGCTGGCCTGGGGTGCCAATGCCAGTGGTCAACTGGGCAACAACAACACGACGAACAGCAGTGTCCCGGTGGCGGTGGAAATGAATGGCGCGCTTGCCGGTAAGACGCTCATCGCCACGGTTTCTGGAGCTGCCCACAGTCTTGCTCTGGGTGTGGACGGAGCCATGGCCGCTTGGGGGAACAACATCGATGGTCGGTTAGGTAACGACAGCACCACGAGTAGCACGGTTCCGGTCGGGGTGGACCGAAGTGGCATGCTTTCCGGCAAGACCGTGGTCGCCGTCGCCGCCGGAGCCAGGCACAGTCTGGCGCTGTGTTCGGATGGGACCCTGGCGGCCTGGGGTTACAACACCGATGGCCAATTGGGCAACGCCGGCGCATCCTACAGCACCCAATCCACGCCGTCTCCAGTGAGCCAAACCGGTGTGCTCGCCGGTAAATATGTCATCGCCGTGGCGGCCGGTAGCGACCACAGCCTCGCTTTGTGCGCGGATGGAGCCGTAGCCGTCTGGGGGGATAACTATTTCGGCCAAATGGGCAACACCACCGGCGTCAACGATGATAGCAAGGTGCCGCTGCTGGTGAACGGCTTCGGCGCGCTTGCCGGCAAGCAGGTCAAGGCGATTGCCGCCGGAGCTGACTTCAGTCTGGCCTTGTGTGCGGACGGCACGCTGGTGGCCTGGGGGAGCAACTCCCATGGCCAGTTTGGCAACAACACAACGACCTATAGTACCGTGCCCGTGTCGGTGAATCAAACCGGCGTGCTCGCCGGCAAAACCGTCACCGCCATTGCTGCGGGTGGTTTGCATTGTCTGGCACTTTGCTCGGATGGCACCTTGGCCGCCTGGGGCTCCAATTACAATGGGCAGTTAGGCAACGGCACTTCGATCAACAGTTCGGTTCCGCTGTTGGTCACCCGAACGGGTGTGCTCACAGGCAAAACCGTGAGCGCGATCCATGCGGGCGACTCTCATAGTCTCGCGCTGTGCTCGGATGGGACCCTGGCTGCATGGGGATACAATACCAGTGGCACGTTGGGTGATGGCACCACCACCAGCCGTTCCGCGCCGGTGTTGGTCAGCACGACCGCCTTGCGCACGGGCGAACGCATCATCGGTGACGTCACGGGATCATCATCTTTACATAACTTCGCCCTGGTTGCGATTCCTCCAGCTCCCGTTGCGACGATACTGGCAGCGAGCAGCATCACCGATACGGGTGCCACCCTCAATGCCGGGGTTTATCCCAACGGCACCTCCACCACCGTGTCCTTTGAATACGGTCTAACAACTACCTACGGCACCGTCGTCGCAGCCGCGCCGGTCACCACAAGCGGCACCGGAATGGTGGCTGTTAACTATCCGATAGGCGGACTGTTGCCCGGCTTCACCTATCATTATCGCGCCATCACCGCCAGCGGATTGGGCAACGGGCGCAGTGAGGACATGACCTTCACCACCAGCACGTTTGGCACCCTCTCCGGCCTGACGCTGAGCACCGGCACCCTGGCGCCCGCGTTTTCCAACATCAACTTCAACTACATCGCCACCGTGGCGTTTGCCACCAACCGCATCACGGTGACGCCGGTTGCCGCGCACGCCAGCTCCACGGTGAAAGTCAACGCTGCGCCGGTGGCGTCCGGAATCGCCAGTGGCCCGATCAATCTTGTCATGGGTGACAATCCAATCACCACGGTGGTGACGTCTGCGGATGGCATCAACACCCAGACATATAACATAACCGTCAACCGGCTGCCGGAGGTGTTCACCTTCAACTCCGCCGCGGATATTCCGGTGACCGCAAAGGGGTTTTCCCTCGCCGGCATCACCGCGAATTTTGTGCTTAACTATCCGCCGATACCCGGCGCCGGCCTAACCGTCCTGTACAGCACCGGACGCGAGCCGATCCAAAGCACCTTCGCCAATCTGCCGCAGGGCCAGATCGTGAACTTGATCCATGATGGAGTTACCTACGCGTTCGTGGCCAACTATTTCGGCGGCAGCGGCAATGACCTGGTGCTGCAATGGGCGAACACGCGGGTGTTAGGCTGGGGTTCCAATAACTATGGTCAGTTGGGCAACAACACCACGACCAACAGCAATGTCGCGGTGCCGGTGGACATGGCCGGCGTGCTCGCCGGCAAGGCGGTCATCACTACAGCCAGCAGCGGCTCACACAGCCTCGCGCTGTGCGCGGACGGAACCTTGGCCGCATGGGGCTTGAATTCTAACGGTCAATTGGGCAACAACAGCACGACGACAAGCAAGGTTCCGGTGCTGGTGGACCAAACCGGTGTGCTGGCCGGCAAGACAGTCGTTGCCATGTCCGCCGGCAACTCTCACAGTCTCGCGCTTTGCGCGGACGGCACGTTGGCCGCATGGGGGTATAACAACTGTGGACAGTTAGGTAACAACTCGACGTCAGACAGCGTGGTGCCGGTCGAAGTGAGTCGGACGGGAGTGCTCCTTGGTAAAACCGTGATTGGCATCTCTGCGGGATCCTCTCACAATCTGGTGCGGTGCTCGGATGGGACCTTGGCCGCATGGGGCGATAACACCTATGGCCAGTTGGGCAACAACAGCACCGTCAGCAGTTCGGTTCCGGTGGCGGTGAGCAACGCGGGCGTTCTTTCCGGCAAGGCGGTCATTGCTGCGCTTGCCGGAGGTCGACACAGTCTCGCGCTTTGTTTAGACGGGACCTTGGCAGCCTGGGGTTACAATGCCAGCGGCCAGTTAGGTAACAACAGCACGACAACTAGCAAAGTGCCGGTGTTGGTGAGCCAGACGGGTGTGCTTTCCGGTTACACAGTGGTTGCCATATCTTGCGGGGGTTCTCACAATCTCGCGCTGCGCTCGGACGGGATCCTGGCTGTTTGGGGCGACAACAACTTTGGCCAGTTGGGTATTAACAGCACCACCAGCAGACTGGTGCCGGTGTTGGTGACAACCTCGGGGTTGCTCTCCGGCAAGGCAGTTGTCGGCCTTGCCGCTGGGCTTAGCCACAGTTTCGCGCTGTGCCCGGATGCCTCACTGGCTGCCTGGGGTGCCAACGACAAAGGCCAGTTGGGCAACAACAGCACGACGAACAGCAGCGTGCCGGTGTGGGTTAATACGAATGCACTGCAACCCGGCGAGCGATTCGTGGCGGTGAGCGGCGGGACTTCGCACAGTCTCGCCATGGTGGCCTCGCCGCCGCGACCGATGGTAACGACGCTTGAGGTAAACGCGATCCTCGACACGGGTGCCACGGTACATGGCAGCGCGAATGCCAACGGCAGTACCACCGCCATATCCTTCGAATATGGTCTGACGACTTCCTACGGCAGTACCGCCACCGCCACACCCGCGTCCATAACCGGGACCACGACCACCGCGGCAGAAGCCACCCTCAGCGGTTTGCTCTCCGGCTCAATCTATCACTATCGGATGGTCGCCACGAGCGCGGGCGGCACGGTCACTGGCGAGGACAAGATTTTCACAACGACCACGTTTGCCTCGCTTTCAGGTCTGGCGTTGAGCAACGGCACACTGTATCCCTCATTTGCCAGCATCAATACCCGTTATGTGGCACAAGTGCCATTTGTCACCAGCGTCATCACTGTGACTCCCGTCACCGCGTACTCAAGCGCCACGGTGATGGTGGCTGGTGTCCCTGTGGCATCGGCCGCTGCCTGTGATCCGATCCATCTCAGCGTGGGCAATAATCCCATCAGCGTGGTGATCACCGCCGAGGATGTCACCAATACCCAAACCTACACGGTCACGGTGACCCGTCTGCCCGAGGTCTATGCTTTCGATTCCGACTCGACCGTGCCAGTGACGGTGAGCCACTTCGTGGCCACAGGGAATACGGCCACCTTTGGGTTGAACTACGCCCCGCAGCCGGGAGCGAGCCTGACGGTGGTCGAAAACACGGGACCCGATGCCATTCAAGGCGCCTTCGACAATCTGACGCAGGGACAGTTGGTACAGTTGACGTATGGAGATGTGAGTTACTCATTCGTGGCCAACTACCTTGGCGGCACCGGCAACGATCTTGTATTGCAATGGGCCAACACCGGATTGCTCGGCTGGGGTGCCAATGGCAGTGGTCAGTTGGGTAATAACAGCACAACTGACAGCGGTGTTGCCATACCGGTGGACATGAGCGGCGTGCTCGCCGGCAAGACGATCATCGCCACGGCAGCGGGAAATTCCCACAGTCTTGCCCTGTGTGCGGATGGAACCCTGGCAGCCTGGGGTTACAATTCAAATGGCCAATTGGGCAACAACAGCACGACACAGAGCAAGGTCCCGGTGGTGGTGGACCAAACGGGCGTGCTCGCAGGCAAGACGGTCGTTGCCATTTCCACCAGAAACTCGCACAATCTCGCACTGTGCTCGGATGGCACCTTGGTTGCATGGGGCGAAAATTCCTACGGCCAGTTGGGCGACAACAGCACCACCAATCGTTTGGTTCCGGTGCCGGT
>JBILFE010000371.1:0-4565 GCA_044351705.1 Luteolibacter sp.
TGAGGGTTTTCTCCAAGCCGCGGTTGTAGGCGTCAAGAGCTTTGCGGAATTCCTCGGGCAGGGCGCGGCCTGCGGAGCCGGCGGCCTTGGGGATGCGGCGGATTTCGCTTTTGCCATCGCCTGCAATGCCGGTGGCATCCACTGTTCCATCCGATTCTCCGGTCACGCCGCCGCCGCCTGAACTGCCCGGTTTATTGCCTTTTTTGGGTTTATCGCCCTCTTTGCCTTCGCCTTCCTGCATCATATTTTCCATCATGTCCATCATGGCGCCGCCGGCCTTGCCGCTGCCTTGTTGTTTCTGGCGCTCCTTGGACGCCTCGTGGATTTTCACGATCACTTCGGTCTGTGCGGCAATCGTGCGCCCACCCGTGTCGTATTCGGCGAGCCAGTCGGTGGCCTCATCCATGATGCCCTCCACTTCCTTGAACAACTTGATGACCTGCGGGATGCTCTGCTCGATGGCGAGTTGTTGGACATCGGCGGAAAGTTCATCCTGCGCGTCGGCCACCTTGGTGGCGCCTTGTTGGTGCTTGGCGACGGGATCCGCGGGCGCGGCAACGGCGCCCGGCGTTGCATCCTGGCCAAATCCGGTGGCGGCAAGGGCCAGGGCCGCGCCGACTATTGTTAGAAAATGGGGTTTCATGGACGTGGCGGGGGATTGAGCACCGGCGCGGGCTGGGAGGAGCGGCGGAATTGTTCGAGGGCGCGGGTGCGGGAGCGGAGGTCCTGTTGTTGTTGGATCATTTTCATGACGCGCAGCATGAACTCGAAATCCTCATCCTCCGGGCTGGCCTGGCCGCCATCGCCGCCGCCGGCCTGTTGGTCTTGTTTCATATCACCCTCGAGTTTGGCGGCCCATTCGGAGAGTTTGGCGGCCCATCGTTTGGCGGCCTCGGTGGCGAGGTAGGAGTGGTTGTCGCGCAGGCGGTTGCGGACGTCTTCGAGTCCGATATCGATCTTGGATTCGCGCATGGCATCCAAGATTTGTTTGAATGAGTCTTTCTCGGTGCGGGCGAAGTAGTGTCCCAAGTCCTCCTGAATCCAGCGCACATCCGCCGCGGTGTCGGTTTGTTGGCGGTTCGCATCCTTCAAGCGCCGGGCGTCCCTGGGATCGATGTCGCTGACTCGGGTGCCCAACAGATTGGCGAAGCCTTCGATGAGGGAACCCGCGACGCCGTCTTCCTCGCTGGCGGCTTTTTTCAAGCGGCTGATGAAGGTGCCGGCCTCCATCCGGCGGTTGGCGTCATTGGCCTTGTCGATGGCGTCCTTCATTTTGGCGACGACCTTTTGTTGCTCCTCCTTGGCTTGTTCGACGTCCTTGTCGGTTTTTTCCGGGGTGTTGGATTGTTGTTGGGCGGCGGCCATTTGGTCCTGCACCTTTGGCATATCCTGCTTGGAGAGTTCCTGCATGGACTTGAGTGACTCGGCCATTTTTTTCATGGAATCCTTGTCGATTTCGCCGTTGCGAGCGGCATCCTTCATGAGTTGCTCGGTTTGGGCGGTGAGTTTCTCCATGCGGCGGGTGTTCTCCGCCTCGGCCTGTTCCTGGGCGGCAAGGCGCTTGCGGTTTTCGTCATTTTGAAGGTCCTCCCCTTTGAGGTCATCGAGGCGTTGGGTTTCATCCAGTTGTCCTTCCTCGCGGCGGGCCAGGTCTTCCATCTCGGCGATGATGCGATCGAACTGGCTTTTGAGCATCTGCGCCTGTTCATCACGGGTTAACACAAACAGCACCACCGGTTCGGAGTATACCCGGCCACGGCCCGGGAAATAATCCTCCGCAAATCCGCGCAGCGTGATTTTCTGCGGGGCAATGTTGAAGGCTTGCGGCGAGAACGAGGCCGCACTGCTGCTGCGCTGCTGCTGGGAGGCCCCTTCCACCAGCTTCAGCTCACCCTTGGCCGGCTTGTCACCGCTTGGCTTGGTGAATTCCCCGGACCATTCGATGCCGGCCAGCTTGATGCCGAAATCATCCTCGGCGAGCACTTCGAAATCGACGGTTTCCTCCGGCAGCATCACCTTTTGGCGCTCAATCCCCTGCAGATAACAAGTAGGCGCGGCGTCACCCAACGCGTCCACCCGCAAGCGGAATCCGGACTCGCCAGCCAGTCCGTCGTGGTCGGTCCATGCGAACGGGATTTCAAAGGCGACCTTGCCGACCTCGAAATCCGGGGTTGTGGAATCGCAATCCCGCCGCGTGAGCGTTCCTTCCAGTGGCGTGTACGGCGGCGTGCCGGCAGCCGCCTCGCCCTCACCCGCTGCCAACGGGCGGGTCGGCCCGAAGGTGGCGGTGGCCAATGCCCGGTTGCTGGTCAGCTTGATGCGCACCACGCTGCCCTGCACCGCGCTGAGCACGCCATTGCTCAGATCCAGCGTTTGATCCGGAATGTTCAGATAGGCCGGCGGGGTGACCGTGGCGGCAACCGAACTGACCGACGGCCGCGGCACCGGCTTGACGCGCAGCGCATGCACCGCATCACCGACCCGAAACACAACCGTGCCCGGATCCTGCTGGCCGGGAAAAGAAAAATGATAGGTGTTGGCCTCCAGGTTGGCGCTCACCGGTGGTTGCAGGCCGTAGCGGCCATTGGCCCGGCCCGGGTGCTGCTCGGAATCTTTGGAGAGCCGCAAGGTGACGTCAAAGGCTTCGCCAAACGGCACGGCCAGATAGGCCAAGGGTTTATCGAGGCGGGTGAAGGTGTAGCGTTCGGTGTTGGAAAGTGGCATCAGCCAGCGCTTGAGGGCATTGATCCCCGCCCGCGGCGTGAGCGTGAGCACCGCGGTTGCTCCACCTGTTAGAACGAGCATGGCCAGCGCCCACCGCCGGTGGCGCGGAGGCGGCAGCGCGCCGTCGAGTTTGCGGCGGCCCGCTTCGGCGGCCACCACTTCCATCGCCGCGGCACGCAGGCGTGGCGAGAGCGAGTCGCTGCTTTCTTGTTGGCCTTGCAGCTCAATGACGCCGAGCAGGCGGTCGCCCAGGCCCGGGAAGCGCCGCGCGATCAAGCGCGCCAATTGCATGTCGCGGCGGTGCCGCCACACCCAGCGGTGCAGCCAGTACGGCGCAAACACGCCAAACAACGAGGTGCCACCCGCAAGGATACCCAGCCGCACCCACCCCGGCGTGATCCATATCCGGTCCAAACCATAAACCAATAAAAATGAAACCAGCAAGCCGATCACGCCGGCGGCAAACGCCTCGAAAATTTTGACACGCCAGAGGTGGCGGCGGAAGGCCGCGAGTTGCCGGCGCAGCGACTCGGGGATGGCCACCATTGGGGTGGCTGGTTTGTTCGATTCAGACATGGGCAAGGGGCGGTGACTCAGCATCAAGCGCTTGGCGGAGACTTCCAGATTCACAGGCTGACTTCCAGAAGATTTCTCCGCAGGAAACATCCTCGAAATCAGCGTCGCCGCCACTCGCCTTTGCTTGCAACGGGAAGAATCCTGCATTTTTCCAAATCCACAAGCGGATTTCCGCTTTGCGAAGTGGCAATCTGCGGATAGCGTCCGCCGGCAATGGCAAGCTGCGGCACACAACAACCTCTGGATCCGGCGTTGCACCGGGAGCAAAAACCGGCGTGGATCCGGGTCAAATTTCCGCATGATCCGACGTTCTGGTCGACCAAATCGCTGGTGACCGACCTCAAACTGGTGACGGTGTGCGAGGAAGCGCAGTGCCCGAACCGCTGGGAATGTTGGAGCCACGGCACGGCCACCTTTATGATTGCGGGAGAAAAATGCACCCGCGCCTGCGGCTTTTGTGCCATCAAAACCGCCAGGCCCGACCCGCTCGAAGCCGATGAACCGCAACGCGTGGCCGAGGCCACCCGCCGCATGAAGTTGCGCCACGTCGTGATCACCGCCGTCGCGCGGGATGACCTCGGCGATGGCGGTGCCGGCCATTTTCAACAAACCATCCAGGCGGTGCGCGCGCTCAATCCCGACACCATCATCGAAGTCCTGGTCCCGGACTTCAACGACCGCGATGCGGCCCTCGCCCTGGTGCTCGACGCCCGCCCGCACATTTTCAACCACAACCTCGAAACCGTCGCCCGCCTCACCCCGCTGGTGCGCTCCCGTGCCCAATACCAACGCAGCCTCACCGTGTTGAAGAAAGCCAAGGCCATGGCCCAAGGCAAGGTCGCCACCAAAAGCGGCCTGATGCTCGGCCTCGGCGAACAACACGCCGAAGTCCTGCTCGCGATGGACGACCTGCTGGCGCATGACGTCAGCGTGCTGACCCTCGGCCAATACCTCCGCCCCTCGCCCAAACATCTGCCGGTCATCGAGTACATCGAGCCGGTTGTTTTCGACCAACTCAAGGCCATCGCGCTGGCCAAGGGCTTCCGTCACGTCGCCAGCGGCCCGCTCGTGCGCAGCTCCTATCATGCCGCCAATTTCCGCCCCGAACTCGATGTGATCGAGGCCATCAACGCCGACCTGCAGGCCGCCGGCAATGCCCAAGACCGTTCGCTTAAGCAGGAAGAGTAGAGTTTTTAAACCGCAGATGAACGCAGATAGACGCAGATCAAGAGAGGTTTTCTGATTTATCTGTGTTGATCCGCGTC
>JBILFE010000009.1:0-16028 GCA_044351705.1 Luteolibacter sp.
TTGGGGGCCGGAAAGCATCCCTGGCGTGGTGTCCTGCTGGTATGCCCGCAGGATGTATCAGGAGGGCGACCCGGCCTATGTCTATCATTGCGCCACCTACGGGCATCCGTCGAAGTTTGGCTACAAGGATCTGTGCAAGCTGTTCAAGGCGCCCAAGTTCGACCAGGCCCAGGCCGACAGATATGTCAAACTCTACAAACAGGCGGGCGCCCGCTACGTGGTTCCGGTCGCCGCCCACCATGACAATTTTGACATGTGGGATTCAAAGTTCCAGCCGCGGTTCAATTCCATGGTCACAGCCGGCAAGGATGTGGTCGGGATGTGGCAGAAAGCCACGGTCACCAACGGCTTGCATTTCGGCGTGGCCTCGCATGTGGCGCGGTCGTTCCGCTGGCTGCAGACCGCGCATGGCTCCGACAAGACCGGTCCGCTGGCGGGCGTGCCCTATGACGGCCAGGATCCGAAATTCGCGGACCTCTACGGCGTGCCGTGGAATAACAGCGATCCGGGATATGAGGGGCCGCAGGATGTCGGGCCGCCGGCCTTCGAGAAGAACTTCGAGGACCGGATGAAGGACCTGATTGATAGATATCATCCCGACCTCTACTACACCGACGGTGGGCCGCCCTTCAAGCAGGCGGGCTATAACGTCGTGGCGCATCTCTACAACGAGAACCAGAAATGGAACAAAGGCAAATTGCAGGCGGTGGCCAACTTCAAGGGCGGCTGTCCGATCGGCGTCGAGAACTACGAGTTCGAATACCCCGGATCCGCCCAGCCGCGCATGTGGCAGACCGACAAGACCATGAACAGCGAATGGTATTGGTGGCGCAATGACACCAAAAACTATAAGAAGGGTTTTGAAATCGTGCACACCCTCATTGATGTGGTCAGCAAGAATGGCAGCCTGCTGCTCAACGTTCCTCTAACACCCGATGGCGAGTTGGAAGACGAAACCATCACCATGCTCAAGGTCATGGGCCATGACTTCGACCGGATCGGCGAAGCCGTGTTTGCGGCGTGCTCCTGGGAAACGTTCGGGGAGGGAGAAAAAAACTTCAACGGCATTTCCAGCGGCTCGGCCAAAGACCTCCGCTTCACCCGCAACAAGGCCAATAACGTGCTCTATGCCACACCCCTCGGTTGGCCCGGCGATGGCGCCACGCTCGCCATCAAGACCCTCAACAAATACCGCATCGACCTGAAAACCCTGCAGAGTGTGTCATTGGTCGGTTCTACGGACAAACTGCCATTCAGCCAGGATGCCAGCGCGCTGCAGATCCAACTGCCGGCCAAGCCACCCTACGAGTGCAACGCCTATCCTATCAAACTCACATTCGCCGGGCCGATTCCAAAACTCAACGCCGCCGCCAGATGGCTGTGGCAGGCCCGGGCCCGCGATCTATCAGGCGCCGCCGATCAAACGTCCTATGGCTTGAGCGCAGGCGGCGGGGTCCTGCTGCTCGACGTGCCCGCTGCCAGTGACGCCGCCAAGGCCGGGTTGAAAAAGGACGATGTGATCGTCTCCTGCAATGGCAAGGATGTAAAATCGATCGCCGACCTCCGCGCCATCGCCGATCAGGCCGCTGGCGGAAAGTTGGCCCTAACAATCAATCGGCAGCGGAAACCGCTGCCGATTGATCTCCTCAACTACACCTATGGGGTCATGGAGACCCAGGCGGATACCCGGTTTAAACAAGTTCCACTGGCGACGGCCGTGGTGCCGGCGAGAGTCTCCGCCGGCGGCCCACCCACCCAGAACGACCCGATCGACGCACTGGTGGATGGCAAGGTGGTCAAGGGGGTTGGCCCGATCTATGCCAACGGTGTTGAAAACGGGATGTACAAACTCGATCTAGCAACCCCGCAATGCCTGGCCCAGGTCAATACCTTTTCGTCGGGCGGCAAACACCGCGCCAAGCAGAACTATAATCTCTACGGCAGCAATGCCGCCACGGATCCCGGTTGGATTGTCACCGATGCCGCGCTGTTCACGCCGCTCGCGGCGGTCGATACCCGAAAGACTGACCCGCAGGAATACGTGGCCACGAGCATCCGCCGCAGTGACGGCAAGCCACTGGGAATCTTCCGCTGGCTGGTCTGGACCGTGTCGCCCGTGACCGGCGAAATCGGCGGCGAAAACACCGCCTTCCAGGAACTCCAGGCGATCCCGACAAAATGAACACCGCAGCAGCAGAATGCCCCGGAATTCATTCAGCTAACATACTTGAATAACCCCATCATGAACCACAAGCTAACATTTATCGCCGGCGCCATGCTCGCCGGCTTCACGCCCCACGCCCATGCCCAGTATCCCGGCTGGCAACATGAAGGCTCGCTTTTCATCCTCACCACGCCCGAGGGCGCGGACCTGCCGGCCGGCCCCGCGGAAGCGAACTTCCCGCTGCTGGTGCGCCTCAACAAGGGGAACTTTGATTTCAGTCAGACCCAGCCCAAGGGCGAGGACCTGCGCTTCTCCGCCGGAGGCAAGCCACTGTGCTATCAGATAGAAGAATGGGATGCGGCCGACGGCCGCGCCAGCGTGTGGGTGAAAATCCCGCAGATCCAGGGCAACGCGCGGCAGGAATTCAAGGTGCATTGGGGCAAGGCGGATGCCGCCAGCGAGTCCAAGGGTACGGCCGTGTTCAGTGCCGACAACGGGTTCGCCAGCGTCATTCACATGAACGAGTCGCTCACGGATGAAGCCGGCACGCTCGCCCCGGTGGATGCCGGCACCACCGGGGCTACCGGCGTGATTGGCACCGGTCGTCAATTTGCCGCAGGCCAAGGGATCCGCGGCGGGGAGAACATCACGACGTTTCCCGCCGGTGCCGACCCGCACACGTCGGAAGGCTGGTTTCGCGCCGAGGTGGCAGGCACCAATGTTCTTGGCTGGGGCAACGAGGCGAAGCAGGGGAAGGTGGTGATGAGTTTGGCCAGTCCGCCACACTTCAGAATGGAGTGTTACTTTTCAGGCGCGGATGTTGCGAGTGCCAGCACGCTGCCTCTGGGGCAATGGGTGCACGTGGCACACACCTACAAGAACGGCGATTCGAGAGTGTATGTGAATGGAGTGCTCGACGGTGTCTCAACCTCCGCCAGCGCCCCGCTGGCCATCAAGCAGCCCGCCAGCATGTGGATTGGCGGCTGGCAAAACAATTATAACTTCGCCGGCGACATCGACGAGGTGCGCATTTCCAAGGTCGCCCGCTCCGCCGGGTGGATCCGCTTGCAATACGAGAACCAAAAGCCGCTGCAAACCCTGGTGGGTGGGTTGGTGCAGCCGGGCACTGCCTTTGAGGTCAAACCCAACGAGATCAAGCTTGACGAAGGCAAGAGCCTGACGGTCACGGCACAGGCCGGCGGTGCCCAGAAGACCTATTGGATTGTGAAGCGCGACGGCGCGGACACCATCGTGGCGGTGGACCAGTTATCCTATAACTTCGATGCGGGCCGGGTGGTGGCGGACACGGATTTTGTGCTGCAATTCAAGGCGGTCTATCCGAATGAGGTCAAAACCGCCAATCTTGTCGTGAAGATCAAGGAAGTGATCCCCGAGCCGGTGTTCTCACTCAGGGGCCCCGCCACTTGGAATGGCCGCGACCCGATCGAAATCAGCCCGGACATCGCCAATCTCGCCGCGATGCAAGCCAAAGGGGTGGGGGACTTGCGTTACACGTGGAGCGTGTCCGGCGGTGCCGTGATCAAGGAGGTGGCCCCGGACAAACTCATCCTCAAACGCTCGCAGTGCAGCGGCAGGATCACCGTCAAGTTGACACTCAACAACGGCGGCGCGGATTATGCCGCGGCGACGGACATCGTCGTGACCGAGCCGAAGATCGACCCCTGGGTGCAGCGCACGCCGGCCAGCGATGAGCAACCCGAAGACAATCAGTTCTATGCCCGCGACGACAAGAACGAGGGCACGCTCTTTTATAATGGCAAGTTGGACCAGCCTGCCGAAGCGGTGTTTCTCAAGTTGTATGCCGACAACAAGCTCCTCAAGACCGAATCCCAAAAGCCCGCCGCGGACAAGAGTTATGCCTTCACCGTCAAACTCAAGCCGGGCTTGGTCCACTACAAAGTCGAGTTCGGCACCCGGACCGGTGCCGCCGAAAAGGTGGTCAAAACCGTCGGTAATCTGGTGTGTGGCGACGCCTATCTCATCGACGGTCAGTCGAATGCCGAAGCCACTGGACCTAACAACGGGCCCAACGAGGACCCGGCCACGCCGGCCAGCGAGTGGGTCCGCAGTTATGGCAACCAACTGGAAGGGACGATCCGCGGCGGGTGGGGCAACGCGGTGCGCACCCATATCTGGGGCAAGCCGAATTACGGCTGCCACCAGATCGGTGCCTGGGGCGTGGAACTGGCCACCAACCTGGTGGCCAAATACAGCATGCCCATCTGCATCCTCAACGGTGCCTATGGCGGCACCCCGATCTGGCACCACCAGGTCAATCCCTCCAATCGTTTTGACACCAGCGGCGAGTTCTACCGCAACCCGTACAAGATTTACGGCGGCCTGCTCACGCGCGTGACGGCAGCCAAACTGACCCATGGCATTCGCGGCGTGTTCTGGCACCAGGGGGAAAACGACAGCGGCGCGGGCGCCCCCACCGGCGATTGGAATTACAAATCCTATCAGCGATACTTCATGGACATGGCGGCGGCCTGGAAGCAAGACTATCCTAACATCAAAAACTACTATGTCTATCAGGTCTGGCCGCTGCCCTGCAGCATGGGCCCCAAGGATGACGGGATCCGCGAGGCGCAACGGACCTTGCCCAAGCTCTTTTCCAACCTGCGGGTCATGTCCACCATCGGCGCCGCGTCCGAGCATGCCGGCCGCGGGGCCTGCCACTTCGACCTGGCAGGTTATAAGAAGTTTGCGGACTTCATGAGCCCGCTTGTCGAACAGGACCACTATGGGCTGAAACCACCCCAACCGGTCACTGCGCCCAACCTCAAGCGGGCCTGGTTCACCACTGCCGCCAAGGATGAGATTGCGCTCGACTTTGGCCAGCCGATGGTCTGGACCGACGAGGCGAAGAAGAACCTCTACCTCGACAACCAGCCGGCATCCATCAGCGCCGGCCGCGCCGCCGGCACCGGCATCACCCTCAAGTTGACCAAGCCATCAACCGCCACCCAAATCACCTATCTAACCGGACGCGACTGGGATGGCAAGCCCGGCAACCTGCTCTTCGGTACTAACAAGATTGCCGCGCTCACGTTCTGCGACGTCGGAATCGCGCCCTCCGCCACGGCCGAACCCGCGCGGGTCCATTTCGAGCCGACGCTGGAGTCGATGAAACAATATGAGACACCGGAATGGTATGCGGACGCCAAGCTGGGCATCTACATGCATTGGGGACCGATGAGCATTCCCGGCGTGGCCACCACCTGGTATGCCCGCTGGATTTACGAACAAGGCTGCGAGGGCAACAAATATCATGTCGCCACCTACGGTCATCCGTCGAAGTTCGGCTACAAGGACATCTGCAAACTTTTCAAGGCTCCCAAGTTCGACCAAGCCCAGGCGGATCGATATGTCAAACTCTACAAACAGGCGGGTGCCCGCTACGTCGTGCCCGTCGCGGTGCACCACGACAATTTCGACATGTGGGATTCAAAATACCAGCCGCGCTGGAATTCGGTGGCCACCGCCGGCAAGGACGTCGTCGGCATGTGGCGCAAGGCGGTTGACAAGGAAGGCCTGCGCCTGGGCGTGGCCTCGCACTTTGCCAGATCCTATCGCTGGTTGCAGACGTCACATGGCTCCGACGGCTCGGGACCGATGGCCGGCGTGCCTTATGACGGCCAGGACCCGGCCTATGCCGACCTCTACGGCGAAAAATGGAATGACACCAGTTTCTGGTATGAGCAGCGCAGTGACGTCGGCCCGCCCGCCTTCGAGAAGAATTTCGAGGACCGCCTGCGCGACCTGATGGACAAGTATCACCCGGATCTTTACTACACCGACGGCGGCATCCCGTTCAAACAGGCCGGCCTCAACGTGCTGGCGCATTTTTACAATGCCAACCAGCAATGGAACAACGGCAAGCTGCAAGCCGTGGCCACCATCAAACTCGACTGGACGCCCAATGTTGCGATCCAGAATTATGAATTCGGCTATCCCGAGAGCGTCCAACATTATCCGTGGCAATCGGACAAGACCATGGGTGCCGATTGGTATTGGATCCGCAATGCCACCGAGCGCTACATGCCGGTAGGCAATGCCATCCGCATGCTCATCGACACCGTCAGCAAGGGCGGCAACCTGCTCTTGAACGTGCCGCTCACGCCCGATGGCGAGCTGGAACCGGTGACCACCACCTTCCTAACCGACATGGGGAAATGCCTCGATCGCATCGGTGAGGCCATCTTTGCCACCCGCTGCTGGGTGACTGCCACCGACGGCGACGGCGGCATCCGCTTCACCCGCAGCAAGGACAACACCGTCCTGTATGTCCTCAACCTGGGATGGTCCAACGACCAGGTTGTGGTCAGGACCCTCGGCTCATCGCGCATCGACCTGACGACCCTGACCGGCGTTTCTATGTTAGGTTCCGCCGAGAAGCTGACCTACAGCCAGGACGCCGGGGGGCTCGCCATCAAGGTGGGTAAGGCTCCTTTCGAGTCGCCCGCCTACGCGTTCAAGCTGACCTTCAGCGGCCAGATTCCCAAACTCAAGTAACCATCCGACTCATGAATCGACAACTACGTGCCGCACTGCACGGTCTAACATATTCAGGCATCTTCACCCTGGCGGCCCTGCCTGCGATGGGAGCCACCCGGCCCCCGGCCGACAGCCCGGTGCTCCAGGACCGCAATGAGACGGCGGCACAACACGACGCGCGGATGGCCTGGTGGCGCGAGGCCAAGTTCGGCATGTTCGTGCATTGGGGGTTGTATGCCCAGGCCGGCGGGGTTTGGAAAGGCAAGGATTCACCCGGCAGCTACAAGGAGTGGATCATGTTCAACTGCAAGATCCCGATCGCCGAGTACGCGGCGCTGGCCAAGGACTTCAACCCCGTCAATTACGACGCGGAAAAATGGGTGTTGGCCGCCAAGAATGCGGGCATGAAGTATCTGGTCATCACCGCCAAACACCATGAAGGCTTTGCCATGTTCAAGAGCGCAGCCAGCCCGTTCAACATCGTCGATGCCACCCCGTTTCGCCGCGACCCGCTCAAGGAACTCGCTGCCGCCTGCCGCAAACATGGCCTGAAACTCGGGTTCTACTATTCGCAGAATTACGACTGGCACCACCCGGGTGGTGCGCTCAACGACTGGGATCCGGCCAGCAAGGGCGATTATGACAAGTATACCGATGAGCTGGTCATTCCCCAGTTGCGCGAGATCCTCACCCGCTACGGTGAGATTGCCATCCTGTGGTTTGACACGGGCGGTGGCAATGCCGCGCAGCATGAACGGATCCACAAGGCGGTGGTGGAATGCAATCCCAACATCATCGTCAACGACCGCCTGGGCGGGCCCTATCACGGCGACACCGAGACCCCCGAACAAAACATTCCCGCCAACGGGATTCCCGGCAAGGACTGGGAAACCTGCATGACCATGAATAACACCTGGGGCTATGGCAAAAACGACCACAACTGGAAATCCACCGCCGACCTGCTCCGCAACTTGTGCAAAATCGCCAGCAAGGGTGGCAACTACCTGCTCAATGTCGGCCCCAATGAGTTGGGCGAAATCCCCGCCGCGTCGCTCGAACGTCTGCAACAAGTCAGCGCATGGATGAAAGTCAACGGCGCGGCCATCTACGGCTCCGAAGCCAGCCCGTTCCCGCACAGCCTGCCGTGGGGTGGCGTGACCCGCAAGGGCAACTCGCTCTACCTCTGCGTCAATCAACTGCCGGCCGACCGCAAGCTGACCTTGCCCGACCTAACAACAAAAATCGCGCGCGCCTATTTTCTGGCAGACGCGAAACAGGCACCGCTGACCATCACGACTACTGACAAGGGCATTCAAACCCTGGTGGTGCCGGAAGCCACGCCGGTGGTCTTCGGCGAAAACCCCGTGGTGATCGCCGCAGAACTGCTAGGCGGACCGATCGCAACCATCCTGGATTTCGTGATCCCGGGCATGCCCGCGGCGACGATCCACGGCAGCAAGATTGAGGTGCAAGTCCCGCGGGCCACCGATCTGACCAAGCTCGCGCCGATCTATCAGACAGGATCGCCCACGGTCACCGGCAAGCCGGCATCCGGCTCCGTCAATGACTTCAGCAAACCGCAATCCTATACCATCACCGCCGCGGACGGCTCGACCAAGCCCTACGTCGTGACCGTGGTGCCCACCCTGGGCGTGGCCGGCGTCGCCAACCCCAGCTTCGAACAATTCGATTTCCTCAATGAATATGACGAAACGCTGGGAAAAAACCCGTCCGGTGCGAGCTGGAGTTTCCATCAGGAAAAGGGCCAGGAGGCCGGTATCAACCTGCTGACCGGCCCGATCCATGCGCCGCCCGCGCCGGATGGATCGCGCCACACCGCGTTCCTGCGTGGCGAGGGTAGCAGCATCTCGCAGGTGATCCACTTTGATGCGGGGAATTACACGGTGAGTTTCGATGCGGTCAAACGGACCGGCTACACCAGCGCCGCCATCCCGCTGACGGTGACCATCGACGGCAAAGCCGTATTCACCCTTGAGGCGGCCAAGCTCAGCGATGCCTGGGGCAGTTTCACCACGCCGGTCATTCCGCTCACCGCAGGCGCCCACACGCTGGCCTTCACCGCCGGCGCCGGGGATAGCATGGACTTGATAGATAACATTGCCATCCATTGCGCCAAATAGCCGAAAGAGTGCCATGACCCATGCTTCTCGTCACGGCTCAGCGACCGCCACTGGATGCCTTGAAAATCCAAAGTTGCTGTCGTTAGGTCGATTTCTTTACTCTTGTGTCTTCAAGTCTTGCGTCTTGGGTCTGAGGCAAAGCCTCGCCAGTCCCTCCCAGAGCGGTCTTGTGACGCGGGGTCGGTCGTGGATGACTTTGTTGCTCGTGTTAGGGATTATCATGGTGGCGGTGGCGGCGCGGGCCTGGCTCTTGTTCGGCACGGATTATGTGCCCGGTGTCAATGGTGCCTATTACCTGGTGCAGGCGCGTTCACTCATGGAGCGCGGCATGCTCGGCATCCCGGACATGCCGCTGACGTTTCATCTGCACGCGGCACTGGCGTGGTTGCTGGTCAAGGTGGTCGGCATGGGACAGGCTGATGCGATCCTATGGGCGGTGAAACTGTGCGATGCCGTGCTGCCGCCCTTGGTCGCGTGGCCTGTGTTTGTGTTGGTGCGGCGCTGGGCACAAACGCGCGGTCAGGGTGATGAGGTGCCGCTGGCAGCCGCGGCGCTGGCGTGTTTCGCGTGGCCATGGCTGCGGATGGTTGGCGACTTGCAGAAAAACTCGCTCGCTCTGGTGTGGCTCGCACTGCTTGCCATGGCGCTGCATCGCTGGCTCAGCGCGCCGACTCCCACGCGCGGCGTGGCGGTGCTCGCCTGCTTGTTGCTGTTAGGGCTGTCGCATATCGGGGTGTTGGGCGCGACGCTGGTCATGCTGGTTTTTGTGATGGGGGTGTTCCTCGGCAGGCAGGATTTTGTTAGCTTGCGACGAGTGTTGCCGTGGTTGGTGGCGGGAGTGCTGCTGCTGGTGCTGGCCGGGGCGCTGGTGCTCTGGAAGTATGATCCGGCCCGCATTCACCGCCTCATCACGGCGCTGACCCATCCGGCGGAGTTTTCCGGTGACGGATTGCAGGGGCCGATGCCGCCATACGGCGGGATGAACCCACTGCGCTGGTTGCCATACCTCGGGTTTGCGGCGGCGGTTCTTCCCGGGCTCGGTGTTGCGTGGCACCGCCGTAACCATCTGCCCGCAGCGGATGTCGCGCTCGTCACAGGCGCAGCCTTGAGCGTGCTGGTCATCACCGGCCCGTGGTTCGGCATGGACAAGGCAATGCGCTTCTATCTCATCGCACTCCTGCCCGCCATCATGGTCGGCGCTTTTGGCGTGTTGCAGATCCCATCGCCATGGCTGCGTCGGAGTCTAACAGGAATGGTCCTGCTCATCGGCATTGGCAGCACCCTGACGACGCTGCGGCGCGGTGGCAGCGCCATCCTCAGCGATGCGGCTCTGGTCGAACTGTGCAGCCTTGCCAAGCATGTTGCGCGACCCGAGCGCACGCTCATCTGTGCCGGTCATGGTGTGGAGTGGTGGACGGCGTGGTTGCTCCACACCCGCGTTGCCCAAGCCTCTGCGTTGCAACCTGATGACTGGCAGCGCTACGATTCCGTTTGCTTTCTCGAAATCAAATCCGGCGTGCAGATGCCCTTCACTCCCGGTGGGGGTGGTCCGCCCGGAGCGGGTCCACGGGGATTCGGTCCGCCTGGCGCGATGCCACCGCGGCCCGCCATGGGTGCCCACCCGATGATGTCCGCACCGATTCCGGCGGATGCCGAGTTGCTGCATGACGGCGCGTGTCTCAAGTTTGCCCGTATCGCCAAACCACCCAACGCCATCCAGACACGCCTGAACAAGCAGAGACTATGAAAATGATTCTAACGAGCGCAGTGTTATTGTGTATCGGTTCTTTGGCCTCGGCGGAAATGCCGGGTGCCGAGGTTTTTGTCGCCCCGAATGGCAATGATGCCAATCCCGGCACGCTGGCCAAGGCGTTCGCGACCTTGCAGCGGGCGCAGTTGGCGGTGAGGAGTCAGAGGGCAGGGGACAGAGGTCAGAGGTCAGAGGGCAGAGGTCAGAAGCCGGTCATTGTCAATGTGCGCGAGGGCACCTACTATCTGCCCGAGTCGCTGGTGTTCACCAGTGCGGATTCCGGCAGCAAGGCCGCGCCGGTGGTCTATCAGGCCTATCAGAACGAGCGGTCGGTGGGCAGGCACTCTGAGCACCGGTTTGTGGAAAACATCTTCGAGGAACTCGACGCCTCCGGCGAGTGGTATCTCAATGCGAAGACCCACACCCTCTATTTCTATGTATAACAACCTCGTCCACTAAGTTGAAGGAGCGGTTCTCGCGCTGGTACAACAAGCACCACAACCGGCGCGGGACGCTGTGGATGGAACGCTTCAAAAGCGTGCTGGTGGAGGACGGCGAGGCGCTGCGGACGATGGCGGCCTACATCGATCTGAACCCGCTGCGCGCGGGGATGGTCAAGGACCCGAAGGATTACCGATGGTGCGGGTACGGGGAGGCGATGGGCGGCGGCACGGCGGCACGCAGCGGCTTGTGCGGGGTGGTCGGGCATGCGGATCGTGGCGCAAAAGCCTGGGACACCCCGGTCACGGCCAAAGGGATGAGCGCTGCGGAAGTGTACCGGTGCTGGTTGTTTGAGGACGGCCGTGAGCGGTCGGGTGGCAGTAGCGGCGGCGCCAAGAAGCGGGCGGGGATTGGCAGCGAAGAGGCCGCCGCAGAGAAACAACGGCAAGGGAAATTGGGTCGCGCCGCATTGCTGCGCTGCCGGGTGCGCTACTTCACCGACGGCTTGGTGCTGGGCTCGAAGTCCTATGTGGACGGGGTGTTTGAGACCTATCGCGGGCATTTCGGGCCGAAGCGAACGAGCGGGGCGCGGGCGCTGCGCGAAGATGCCCAAGGCAGCCTGTTCAGCGCCCGCCAGTTGACGGTCAGGACGGTGGCATAAGACACGTGCGCGCCTGATCTCACTTCGTTGGAACTCGGTGTCACAATGGTTTTCGGGCCACGATTTGCCGCAACTTCGGGGACTTAAACTTGCTCACATCTTCGGTGTCGGCAGTTTTGCCGACACGACAGGCGCCCTATTCCTGCTACAAAGCGTGAGGCGGCACCATAAGCAACCAACGCCAACTCGCCCCATGAGATATAAGACAATCAGATACTTCGCGGCCATCGCCCTGCTGATGGCTGTCACCGCTTTACGCTGCATGGCCGCTGATCCGATGGTGTCGCTTGATCCGTCCGCCCACAAGGCCCCGGTGCGCGTCGCGTGCATTGGCGACAGCATTACCGAGGGCGCCGGGGCGGATAAAGGCAAGTCGTGGCCGGAGCAACTCCAGGGCCTGCTGGGCAAGTCCTGGCAGGTTATGAATTTCGGACTCGGCGGCCGCACGCTGCTCAAACATGGCGATTGCCCGTACTGGAAGGAAAAGATCTATCAGGATGCGCTCGACTCCAAGCCGGATGTGGTCATCATCATGCTCGGCAC
Source organism: Luteolibacter sp. (assembly GCA_044351705.1). Taxonomy (GTDB): domain Bacteria; phylum Verrucomicrobiota; class Verrucomicrobiia; order Verrucomicrobiales; family Akkermansiaceae; genus Luteolibacter. Next base: position 12,219 of record JBILFE010000009.1, read on the forward strand.
CAACGACACCAAGCCGCAGAACTGGAAGCACGAGGCGGAGTTTGCAGCCGACTACCGCGAGTTCGTGAAATCGTTCCAGGCACTCGCCAGCAAGCCGCGGATCTATGTGTGCCGGCCCTGCCCGGCGCCGGTGACGAAGCCGGGAGAGGGTGATATCAACGAAGCCGGGGTGATAGAGCTGATCAAGCGCATCGACGCGCTCGCCGCGGAAATGAAGCTCGGCGTCATCGATATGCATGCGGCGCTTGCCGACAAGTTGCAGATGCTGCCCGACCACGTTCACCCGAATAACGACGGTGCCGGCGAGTTGGCCAAGGCGGCACTTGTCATCCTGACAGGCCGGCAGCCTGCAAGCCAAGGCCCGACCCTGCTGCCGGAGACTCTAACCAGATGATACCCCACACCATGCACAAATTGACATTCATTCCCATCGTTGCCGCCATCGGCATTGCCAGCGCAGCCGCCGCCGCGCCGGTGGCGCCGCTCGTCACCGCGGATTACCAAAAGTTGGTGACGGCCGCGGACATCGATTTCACCGGGCAGACGCCCAAATCCTATCACGGGCTGCCGATTGGCACCGGTGAGATGGGCAGCCTGGTCTGGAACAACGGCGGTAGCGCATTGAAGTTCCAGATCAACCGCACGGATGTGTTTGGGTGCAACAGCGCCGTCACCGCAATAAGCGGCGACGTGCCCAATGATGAGGATGTGACCAAGGTGGTGTCCGATTTCGGCAATGGCTGTGGGTATGTGACGGTGGATTTTGGCGGCACCCCATTCGGTCCCGCCACCAAACATCACCTCTCGCTCTATGACGGCAAGCTGGCCATTGCGGGCGAAGGCGTGAGCGCCGACATCATTGCCGGCGTGGATGCGGACGCGTTTGTCATGCATATCAAGGATAGCCGCAGCGCGCCACAGGACATCCGGGTGGACCTGACGTTGCTGCAAAAGGCCGGCGTCACCAAGCGCCCGCCAGCCATCAGCCAGGACGCAGCCAAGGTGCTGGCCCAACAGAACGAGACCGTCGAGTCGCTGCTGGCCAAGGGGGCCATTAAGCAGCATTTCTCGACCTTGGCCAACGGCTCTGAGGGCACGCAACTCTGGCTGACCCAGAAGTTTGAACAGGAGGCCGCCACCGAATTCCGCGAGCAGGATCACTACAGCGGGTCGAGTGTGGTCATCGATGTCTCAGGCCGCAATGCCACGGCATCCCAAGCGAATCCCGAAACGGTTAGCCTGACATTGAAAGCGGGAGCGGGCGAGGTGTTAGTCTATATCGCGAGCGCCGCCACCCTGGACAAAAAGGTCAGCGTGGCTCAGGTGCTCGCCAAGGCCAAGGAGCGCGCGAAAGCGGCCAAAGCCAAAGGCTATGACAAGATGTTTGCCGCGAACCTGGCATGGTGGCGGGAGTTCTGGGGAAAGTCATACGTGTGCCTGCCGGCGGATGAGGCCAGCCGTTCGATCCAGAACAAATGGTATTACTACTTGTATTTGATGGCCAGCAGCACGCGCGGGCAATACCCGGCGAGATTCGGAGGCAACATCTGGAGCACCAACGGCAACAACTTCGGTTGGGGCTCGATGTTCTGGGGATTCAACGAGGAACCGATGCAGCATTCGTATGAAGGCGCCAATCACGGCGAACTGCAGGATGCCACCCTGCGCATGAATCTGAAGAACTATGAGAGTTACAAGACCCTGGCCCGGCAGCAGTGGATCGGCAAGGATACCGAGGCGATCTTCATCGAGGAAACCCGGCCGTGGAACGGCCCGGAGAAAGTCTCGGACAGCATTTCCAAGGATTTGCTGGCCTGCACCACGCCGGATGGCGCCGGGCCGATGACCCCCGCGCTGACGTTGTTTGCGCTACTCCGCCATCAGCATGATTCCAGGTGGCAGTTGCCCGCGGGTTGGACCGGTTTGACCACGATCAACGGGGCGGAGAAAGCCGAGCACTACTGGGACCGCTACCTTTACACCCAGGATCTCAAATCCCTCAAAGAGTCGTACAAAATGATCAAGGGCGCGGCCGAGTTCTATCGGAACACCCCGCACCTGAAACTCGAGGCCGACGGTTTCTATCACCATTACAAAAGCAACATCCACGAGCACATCTATGGCGCGAAGGACGCGGTTGATGACATCGCCTTCATCCGCGGCTCCCTGACTGCTGCCATCAAGGCGTCCGAATTGTTGAATGTGGATGTGCCGTTGCGTCCGGAGTGGCAGAACATCATCGACAAGCTCACGCCCTACGTGCTCAGCAGTGATCCCGAGGCGGTCGGCAAGCTGGCCGACACGCCGGGCAAACCGACCTGGGCGCAAGCCTGCCGCCCGGTGATCAACGGCCCCGGTGACGGCGTCTGGGGGGCGGAGAGCCCGCGCTTGCGGATGTTGGAGAACTTCGACATTCTGACGCTGGAAACCGTAGCGCAGGCCAAGGAGACCCTCAAGACCCAACCGGCCGACAAGAAGGCGTTGAAGGTGGTCGCGGATTGGAATATTGCTAACAACACGTTCGAGAAACATCCGGGATATCTTCTGAACATGAAGGGCTTGGACTGGAAAGGCAAGCCGTCGAAAGACACCTATGGCTATCAGGGCGGCAAGTATGTGTTGAATGCCGCCGCCCTCGCGCGCCCCGAATACCCCGCCATTCTGGCCAGTCTGAACTACGATATCAACCAGGTGTTAGGGACCACCGCCAACCGCTTTCATCAGGAGTGTTATTATGACATGCTGCAGGGCTTCGGCATGCTCAGTGCCGGCTTGCAAAAGGGCCTCTTGCAGAGCATCGCGCCGGATGCCGGCGGCGAGCCCGTGATCCGCGTGTTCCCGGCATGGGATGTGACCAAACCGGCATCATTCAGGTTGTTAGCCAAGAGCGGGTTTTTGGTGTCGGCTGCGGCCAAGAGCGGGGCGGTGAGTTATGTCGAGATCGTTTCCCAGTTGGGCGGCACCTGCCGGATTAGAAACCCGTGGCCTGACGGCAAGGCCACCCTTTTCCGCAACGGCGTGGAAGCCGCCGACTTTGCCGTGACCGCACAGACACTCATGACCATCAAAACCCAAAAGGGCGAAACCATTTGGCTGGTCAAGCGCGGCACCAAGCCGGCGGACTTCCGCATGAGTCTGCCGGTGGTGGAGGCAATCACGAATTAGAGCAAGGGGGGCTTGCCGGATCGTGGCTGCGGCGTCCCGCCGCAGGCCGTGGTTGCGCCGTCCCGGCGCAATCTCCATCCTGGCCACCCCCGAGCGGTCCGCCGCGGCGCGGGGCGTCGGCCTTGGACTGCGGTGACTCGTCACCGCTTTGGGCCGGTGCGGACTTGTCCGCCGCGGTGCGGAGCGTCCTTGGTTTGAGCAGCGTCAGAGCGCAAGCGCCAACCCTTCCGTCGCCAAGGCTCCTCAACACAAAGCGGTGACAAGTCACCGCACTCCAAAGCACTGACAAGTCACCGCACTCCACTTGTGTCGGCAGTTTTGCCGACACGACAAGCGGCCGATTCCTGCTACAAAGCGTGAGGCGGCACCGTAAACAACCAACGCCAATTCACCCCATGAAACACAAGACAATCAGATCCTTCGCGGCCGTCGCCCTGCTGGCGGGATTTGGCGCCAATGCGGCAATCGCCGCCGGAGCCCCGGCGAGCTCGTCCATGATCACCATGGATTACGCCAAATATCTGGCACCCATCGACCTGCACTTCACCAAGCCGACCCAGCCGATCGAAGGCATTCCGTTAGGCAACGGCAAGATGGGGTCCCTGGTCTGGATCGACGGTTCGGGTTCCAAGTTGCAGTTCAATT
>JBILFE010000327.1:0-4905 GCA_044351705.1 Luteolibacter sp.
CATCGGGGTGGAGTTTCATGAGCGCAGGTCGTTAGGGAGGAGATTGCGGATGTGTTTGAGGCCGGTGTGGATGAGGAAGCCGATGTTGCCGGTTGACAGGCCGGTGAGTTTGGCGATTTCCTGGTAGCTGAGGCCTTGTTGGAACTTGAGCAGGATGACTTCGCGTTGGTTGCTGGAGAGCCGCTCGAGGACCTTCATCACTTGCGCCAGGCGTTCATCCTGCTCGCTTTGTTGGTCGGGTTGCGGGTCAGTGCCGGCGATGTGTTGCCAGCCGACGTCGGTGAGGGGTTGGAGGTTTTTGTCTTTGCGCAACAGGTCGAGGGCGCGGTTGCGGCAGACGGTGAAGAGCCAGCTTTTGAGGCTGTCGCGGACTTTGGGGATGTCCTGTTGGCAGAGGCGGATGAAGGTGTCTTGTACGACGTCGCGAGCGCGGTCAAAGTCGTGGAGGATGGTGGTGGCGTAGCCGATCAATGGCGATTCAAAGTCGGCCATGGCTTGTTCGATGAATTGTTCCTTGGAATCCGGCATGGGGCTATCCGCACGGGGCGGCGGCAAACTCCCGGTAACAACGCACGACCGGCCGGAATCTTGGGGGTGATATTCTAACGGATCGGTCGGATACATGGCGACGGGGCCTTGGCTCAGAGCGCCTCGGGTTTTTGCATCAGGGCGGCGACGCGGTTGAGGAGGACGCCGGCGCCGCCGCCATCGACGACGCGGTGGTCGAAGGTGAGGACAAGGGCCGCTTCGGTGGCGGGCAGGAAGGCACCCACCTGGTTGCTCCACACCGGCTTTTTAACCCCGGCGCCAAGGCCGAGAATGAGAGTTTCGTTAGGCAGGGGGATGGGCGTGCCAAGGCACAGGCCGAAGGTGCCAAAGTTGGTGACGGTGGCGATGCCGCCTTTGCAGTCCGCCTCGGTGAGACGGCGCTGGCGGGCGCGGTTGACCAGATCATCGTATTCCGCGATGAGTTCCGCCAGCGGTTTTTGGTCCGCCTTTCTAACAACCGGGACGACCACGCCATCTTTGACTTGGACGGCCACGCCGATATCGAAGGAGCGGGGATGGACGATTTTTTCGCCGATGAGGTAACCGGCGGTGGCCGGCTGTTCGGCCAGGGCCAAGGCGAAGGCGCGCAGCAAGTAGAGGGTGAGGCCGGGTTTGGGTGCTTGCAGGTTGCGGTGGTCGATGGCGGGGTCCAGCAGCAAGGGCAGGCCGACGGTGGCCAAGGGGCGGGTCCAACTGCGGCGCATGGCATCGGCCACGGCCAGGCGCATGGAGGAGGCATGGCTGCTGGGCCAGGCCTCAAGGTAATCGAGGAAACCTTCGAGGTCTTCGACGGTGACGCGACCGCCGGCACCGGTACCCACGACGGCGGAGATGTCCGCCTCGCGCAGACCGAGGTCGTCCATGCGGGCGCGCATACGCGGCGAGATGTAATGGGCGCCCATGATGCCGATGGGCACGGGCAGACCTTTGATGCTGGGGACCACGGCAGGGGCTTCTTCGTAGCCGTCGTCATCCAGCGAGAAGTGGAGGTTGGATTCCTTAGGAGCGGTGGGGTGAGACTGGCAACCGGCACCGCTGGTGGTGCGTTTGGCCTCGAGTGACTCGAGGGTTTCCACGCCGGTGCGGGCGATTTCTGCGGCGGAGACGTCGAGCAGGCCGAGCAAGGAACCGACGGAATATGAGACGCCTTCTTTGGCGCGCAATTCGGCGACGGTGCCGTTGCACAGGGTGGTCACGCTCATGATGGCCTTGTTGGTTTCCACCTCAATGATGTCCTGATCGGCACGCACGGTGTCGCCCACAGCAACCTGGAGCCGCACAATCGTGGCTTCGGCGATGGATTCTCCAAGCTGCGGCATGAGAATGGGAACGGTAGGCATGGACTTGAAAATTTGGAATTTGAAATCTGAAATCTGAGATTTCAGAAGGTGAGCAGGTGGCGGAGGGTATCGCAGATGGATTCCGGGGTGGGGCGGTGTGAGGCCCAGAGTTTCGGGTGGTAGGGGATGGGGGTATCGCGGGAATTGAGTCGTTGCGGCGGAGCGTCGAGCAGGTGGAAGCCATGTTCGCAGACGAGCGCGACGACTTCCGCGGTGACGCCGCCCCAAGGGAAGGATTCCCCAACGACGAGCATTCTGCCGGTGCGCGCCACGGAGGCGAGGATGGTATCCAGGTCTAACGGTTTTACGGAACGCAGGTCAACCACCTCGATTTCCCAGCCGTCGGCTTGGAGGCGCTCGGCGGCGCGCACCGCTTCGTGGACCATGGCGCTGTAGGCGACGACGGTGGCGTGTTTGCCGGGGCGAGCGATACGGGCTTGGCCGATGGGGAGGTGGTCGTTATTGATGGATTTGGCCTTGAGCCAGCGATAGAGGAATTTGTGTTCGCAGAAGATGACCGGGTCATTGAGGGCCACCCCGTCGATGAGCATGTGATAGGCATCGGCCACGGTGGCTGGAGTGAGGACGATGAGACCCGGATATTGGGCATAGATGCCTTCCATGTTTTGGCTGTGGAAGGGGCCGGAGCCGGAGGTGCCGCCCGATGGCATGCGCACGGTAATGGGAATGGGCACGCCGGTGCGGTAATAGTGGGTGGCTGCTTGGTTGACGATCTGGTTGAAGGCGAGCGAGGAGAAATCCGCGAATTGCATTTCGACGATTGGGCGCAGGCCTTCGATAGCGGCGCCGACGGCGAGGCCGATCATGGCATCTTCGGAGATGGGGGAATCAAACACGCGCCCAGGATAGGCGGCGGCCAGGCCTTTGGTGGCCTTGAAGGCCCCTCCGAAAACCCCAATGTCCTGACCGTAAAGAAACACTCGGTCGTCGTCACGCAGGAGTTTTTCCTGAGCTTCCCGGATGGCGTCGATGTAGGTCACACTCACAGGCTGATAGGGAATCGGGTGGAAATGGCGCTCCAGTCCTCGCGGTATGGATCGGGGGTGGCTTCTTGTTGGGCTTGGGCCACGGCGCGTTGCACGTCTGCGGCGTATTGGTCCTGCCAGGCGGCGATTTCGGCGGCGGTGGTGAAGCCGCTTTCGATGAGTTGGGGGATGGCGACCTCAATGCAATCCCGCCCGTAATGGCTGTTGCGCAGGGCACTTGAGACGTAAAAGGCATCGTCATGCTCGCCATGGCCGGAGAGTCGCAGCAGATGCGCCACCACCAGTTGCGGCCCGTTGCCGTCACGCGCCCGCCGCACGGCTTCACGCATGACGCTGGAACAGGCGAATAAATCCGTGCCGTCGACCGACCAGCCGCCGATGCCGTAGCCGCGGGCGCGTTCGATCAGATCGCCGCAGGCGAACTGGCGGGTGTTAGGGGTGGAGTAGGCGAACTGGTTGTTGGCAACGATGATGACCAGCGGGAGGTGTTCGACCGCGGCGAGGTTGAGTGCCTCATGAAACGCACCGGTGGAGGTGGCACCTTCACCAATGCAGGTGGCGCCGACCACACCTTGGAGCTGACCCTTGATGCGCCTGGCGAAAAGCATGCCAGCCACCAGCGCGATTTGCGCCCCGAGGTGGGAAATCATCGCTGGCATTCCCTCCAGCGGTCGACCGCGATGGACGTTGCCGTCGCGCCCGCGCATCGGGCCGAGGGCGGAACCCAAATAAGTGCGGGTGCAGTCGAGCAAGGATTCGCCGAATGCGCTGCGGCCGGCCTGGTCGCGGATGAGTGGGGAGAAAATATCGGTGCCGCGAATCAGGGCGGTGCCGAGCGTGGCGCTAACGGCTTCCTGGCCGCGTCCGAGATAAACGCCACCGACGATTTTGCCGGCTTTGTAGAGGCTGGAGAGCTTGTTATCCAATATCCGCGCCAATAACATGGATTGAAAGGCAGACCGGAGAAAATCCCGGTCGATCGCGAATTTCTCGGAAGGTGGAGTCAGGTCCAAGTTCGGCACAGGCGCAGCATAAAACCATACGGGTCGTGCCTGCAACCGCATTCTGAGTTATCAGAGATTCCGCTGGTTCCAAGCTACCAAATCCTGATAATTGAGGCCATTTCCGCCGAAAATATCCAGGGCGCTGCCCACTGTGACGTCGACGCGGCCATGTCCGGCGTGTTCGACGCGGTGTAAATCCGCCATGCTGGCCGCGCCGCCGGCGTAGGTGAGCGGCGATTTCCCCCATGCCCCGAGGAGCGCCACAAGGTCGGCATCAATCCCCCGGCACAGGCCCTCGACATCCGCGGCATGGATCAGGAATTCGGCGCAGGATGGAGCGAGTAGGTCCAGAGTGGCGTGATTGACCGGCAGTTGGGTGAGGGTTTGCCAGCGGTTCATCGCCACGCTCCAGCCGTCAAGCGTGCGGCGGCAGGACAGGTCGATGACAAGGTGCTCGCGGCCCACGGTCTTCACCAATTCAGTTAGAGCGGCCGCCTGATAGCGTCCGTGCGCGTCGAACAACGCCGAGGTGACGATCACATGGGAGGCCCCGGCATCCAGCCAGGCGGCCGCATTGCCGGCATGAATGCCGCCGCCGAGTTGCAGCCCGCCGGGCCAGGCCGCGAGGGCCTCACGCGCCGCGGCGTCGTTGCCGGGGCCAAGCATGATGACGTGTCCACCCCCGAGATGGTCCGTGCGGAATTTCTCCGCAAACCAGCCCGCCGGCTGCTCCGCCACAAAATTTTCCACCGGCGCGGTGCCATCGTCGCGGAGGCTGGCGCCGACGATTTGTTTGACCCGGCCATGGTGCAGATCGATGCATGGACGGAATTTGGTCATGTCAATTTTGTTAGATCCAAGCGCGCGGCGAGCAAGTGATCCACATGCTTGGCGAGCATGTCGGCCTCCAGGTTGACCGGTTGGCCGAGGCGTGCGGTGTGCAGGTGGGTTTCGAGCCAAGTGTGGGGGGTGATCCAGAAAACCGCGGCGGAGGCGGTCAGTTCG
>JBILFE010000329.1:0-4870 GCA_044351705.1 Luteolibacter sp.
TCAGCGGCTGCATCGGGTTTGGCATCGGCGATCTGGCGCTGTTTCAAGCGTATCCGCGGATCGGCACGCGGCGCACCATGGTGCTGGTGCAATGCCTCGCCGCGCCAATCGCCGCACTGACTGAATGGGCCTGGTTAGGAACGGTGCCCAGCCCAGGGCAATCGCTCTGCGGCGCCATCATCCTGGCCGGGGTGGGCGTCGCGTTGATGCCGGGACGGGACGAAGCGGGGCCCACCAACGGCTTGATCGTGGGCAGTTTGTTCGGGATTCTCGCGGCTTTGTGCCAGGCATGGGGCGCGGTGTTGAGCCGCAAGGCCTATGCCATTGCCGCGGCGCAGGATTTCGTGATCAGCGGCGTAAGTGGCGGCATCAATGCCGCATACCAACGGCTCCTCGGTGGATTGTTGGTTTCCGGCGTGTTCGTCCTCTATCTGAAAATTGCGCATCGGCCCGGTCCTGATGCGCGGCCTGCCAACTGGCCGCGGGCCTGGCCGTACGTGATCGTCAATGGCGTGTGCGGACCGGCGTTGGGTGTGACGTGTTACCAATGGGCGCTCTCGGCGGCGCCGACCAGCATCGTGCTGCCCATCGTGGCCACCACGCCACTGGTTGTCATGCCCTTTGCGCATTACCTTGAAGGCGACAAAATCACCTTGCGCACCGTACTTGGCGGCGCCTTGGCGGTGGGTGGAGTCGTGGGTTTGACGCTGGCGGGATGAACCGCCGGTGACTTTCCAGATTTGTCTTGGCAGGCAATTGCGAGGCCATACAATCCCCAACATGGGAAGGCTCAAACGAATAGCACACAAGGCGATCGCAATGTTGCCGCGATCGAAAGCGCTCACCGCGTGCTGCCGCTATTACTGCGAACATTGCAGTCATGATCTCATTGCCATGCATCGATCTCATGAAAATCGACACCGAAGGCCATGAGATCGACGTGCTGTAGGGGAGCCGGGCCAGCCTGGCGGCGGGAGTCATCCGCCGGGTTCAATTTGAATATGGTGGCACATACATCGATTCAAGGCGCCTGCTCAAGGACGCCTTTGATATCTTCGCCGACTTGGATTTTGTGCTTTTCCTGATTGTTCCCGACGGGCTGGCTGCCTACCCCCGATACGACCAGCGGTTAGAGAACTTCCGCTACAACAACCTCGTCGCGCTGCATCGCGACACCCTCGCGAGCACTCCATCCGCCAGCAAGGCGCTCCAGCTCAAGAGGTTATTGAAAAGCTCTTGATATCCATGCTGCTCTTGACTTTATTTGGGGTTCACTGTGCCTCCATCTTCACCGGTTTGAGGGCGACGGTATTCAGGTGATCTATCAATTCCCGGCTCAATCGTTGGCGGTGCGTGGCCGCCTCGGGCATGGCATAGAGGTTGCGCCATTCCTTGGGGTCGGATTTCAAATCATACAATTCGCCATCGGTCACATCCGCCAGTTGGACAGTGCCTTTGAGCACGGCCTGCTTGGGGAAGCTCAGGATCAATTTGAGTGCGTCGGTACGCCACATGAAGGCAACCGTTGTTAGCTGGTCACTGACTTCGGCGAAGCTGGCCTTGCGGGTGGCCGGTCCGAGCAGGTTGATACCGGGTTTGCCGCTGATGGCGGGGATGCCTGCCACCTCCAATATGGTGGGGAAGGCATCGACGAGTTCGGCCGGGCGGTGATCCAAGGTATTCCTCATGGCGGCTGGAACCGCCGAGCCGGAAAGGATCATCGGCACCCGCACGCTGGCATCAAACAGGCAATACTTGTTGAAGCGATAGAACCGCTCACCCAACATTTCTCCGTGATCGGAGACATAAACAATGAGGCTATTCTCCAACAACCCCTTGGCCCGCAACTTGTCCATGATCCGCCCGAACATGCTGTCCATCCAGGAACAATTGGCGCGATAGCGCAGGGTCATTTGCTGCCATTGTTGCTTGGTCGCCTGGCTCCAGAACGGGCGGTAGCTTTGTTCCCGGTTGATGCCTGAGGCATGGCAGGGTTCGACTTGATCTAACATCGGCTGCTGTGGTACCGGCATGGCTGACAGATCATAGAGATCCTCGTAGCCGACGGGCACGTTGTTGCCGGCATGCGGTTTGAGAAATGACAGATAGAGAAACAACGGCCGCTTCTCGTCACGACCCTGGTCAAGAAAATCCATGCACTTCTGCAATGCCCAGCCGTCCCGGTGCTCCGCTTCCGGCAGCTTGCTGGTGCATCCGATATAGCCGGCGGGATTTTCCTCACCATCGCCAAACGCTTTGACTTCGTCGTAATAGCGTTTCAACGCGCCGGGATTATCCTTCCCCATCATGATCGCCCCGTCCTCACGGTCGGTCGAGGAATAGCGCACTTCAAAGCCGCGCGTCGAGCACGAGTCGGCCAACCAATGGGTCTTGCCAAAGCCAGCGGTTTGATATCCGGCTTTGCGCAGCACATCGGGCAAAGTGGCACAGGGTAACTGCGCGTCATCCAGACCGGTGGCGTTGTTCAAGACGCCCATCTGGTGCGGATAAAGCCCTAGCATCATCGAATAGCGGCTGGGGATGCACATCGGCGCCTGACATACCGCCTGATCGAATAATACCCCCTCCTTGGCCAAACGGTCCAACGCGGGCGTTTTCACCGTGGGGTCCACCCGGCCCATGGCATCCCAGCGATGCTGGTCATCCATGAGGAAAATGATGTTAGGCCGCTTGCCGGCGGGAGTCGTGGCGGCAGCCGGCAACGCCGCCATGGAGGCCGTCAGGCAGACAAGGGGGAGGAGGAGCATCCTGTTAGTTCGATTCATTGTTTTTTCGATTGCTGGAGTTTGATTTCGTGCAAGCACAGCCCGTAGCGGCCCCCCGGCGGATTGACGCCGAGATTGACGCCATTCCAGCCCGAGCTGAAGTTGGCGGAATAGCACAGCCACAAAGTTGATCCGTCGGGGCTGATGAATTTGCTGGGGAAATTGAGGAAGTACCCTTGTTCGCCGAAGTCCTTCATGTAGGAGACCATCCGCCACGGGCCGGTGATGGCATCGGCCTCTAAGATATAGGATGTCATCTTGGCAACCGTCGGCCACCCGTCCGTGACGCACATCAAGTATTTTTTCAAGCCAGGCACGTAGGTGGCGGTGACGCAGCCCATGTGGTTGTTCCATTCGATGAGGGGTTTGATTTCCTCAAACTTGTTAGACCAAACCGGTTTGCCGGCGGGGTCATGGCCGGCGAAGAACTCATAGGCCGTGATGTCATTGATGGTTTCCGGGGATGGTTTGACACGTGCCATATACACCTGATCGGCGGTGATCCAACTCAGGTTGGCATGGGCGAAGTCACTGTTACAAGTCCCGACCGTCTGGAACACCTCACCCGGCTTGCCAGGCTTGATGCACGGGCGCGGCTTGGGATCCTTTTCCTCCGCGCCCATGCCGAGGAGATAGGCCATGCCGTCGGGTGAATACTGCATGTTTTTGCCAAAATCGACGAAGTGGGGTGCGCCCATTTTGACGGGGCCGAGGAACTTCTTCGGTTCAGGGAAGAGGGGGTTCTCGGGCGTGAGCGGTGAGGGTTGCCAGGTCTGGCCGTCGTCGCGTGAAATCTGGAATCCGGGGATCGGTCCGAGGTTGGGCCAGTTCCAGGTGAAGCCATGGTGTGGGGTTGACCCTTCCGGGCCGAGGCAATAGGTGCCATAATACCAGACGCCGTTGTACACCAGCGAACCGGCCGGATAGCGGCCTTTATATGGCAAGGCACTGGCTTGTTTGGGCGGTGAGGTGTTGCGGATGGTGAGCTTGAGCGGATCGTCACCAAGCATCACGGCGTGACCGGTTCTGGCGGCGGTGCCACCATCTGAAGAACAATCAACGCCGTCGGTTTTACCATCCGTCCACGGCGAATACAGATTGCCATCGCTGGCCCAGCATGGATACCAGGTATCGCCGCAGTGGTAGTCGCTGTGACGACCGGTAAAGGTAATCCCGGTGAGACTCGTTGATTTTGGAAACGGGCAATCATCCGGCGGCGCAACATCCATGACCAGGCCGTTTTGGGCGGCGGCGGCCACATCATCCAACACCGCTGGCAAGGCATTGCCCAGTGTCCCCTGTCCCAGTGCATCCACGGCTCCCACCGCCGCCATTGCGGCTGCCATCATCGCGAGTGTTATTTTTTTCATAGGCATTCGTGTTCCAAACGATTCCCAAGATACGCGGGATGTGCAACGGATTTTCACTTAGTTTCTTTATCAGTGCTCTCAGTGTCATCAGTTCTTTCAGTGGTATATTCTGCCCGATTCACCTTCACAATCCACGTTCCCCGGCAATCTCCGCGTTAGGTTGTTGCCAATGAACCCGCAATGAATCCAAACCAAGACTTGCCGCAAGCGGCCGGGGAATTACAATGGGGTCTTGCCAACGCGCGTTTGACGCGATTCCCAACCACCCCTATCACGCCCCATCATGTTCACTGGTCTTGTCGAATCAACCGGCACCGTCATCGCCCTGGAGTCCCGCGGCGAGCAAGCACGGCTCACGCTGAAAATCCCTTTTGCCGCGGAGCTTGCCCTCGGGGATTCGGTGGCGATCAACGGTTGCTGCCTGACAGTGGCGGACCTCGCCCCAACCGGCATTGCCTTTGATCTGCTGGCCCAAACGCTGCGCGTCACCTCGCTCGGCGCGCTGCGGCAAGGCTCGCTGGTCAATCTCGAACGCGCCTTGCAAGTCGGAGCCCGTTTCGGCGGCCATTTCGTGCAGGGCCATGTGGACGCCACCGGCAACATCACCCGGCTCGAAGCGCGCGGCCAGGACCACCAGTTCGAGGTTTCACTGCCCGCAGCCATCCACCGGCTCTGCATCGACAAGGGCTCGCTGGCGGTCGACGGCATTTCCCT
>JBILFE010000330.1:0-4864 GCA_044351705.1 Luteolibacter sp.
GTAGAGGATGTTTTCATCATTGCCCTCGCGGATGCGGACCATGAACTCGGCGAGGTGGCCATCGCTGCGGCGGGCGGCCAGATAGTGGCGGAAGTTGCCGCCGTTGCCTTCGATGGAGCGGGTATAGCGGGACAGCGAGGAGAGGGTTTCGAGAATGCCCTTGAGTTCATCCGCAGTATAACTCTGGGATTGGTCGAAGGTGCGCAGGACCACCTCGCCGGCGCCCAGTTCGATGAGGATCTTGTTGAGTTGATCGTTGTCCTGAACGTATTCGGCACGCTTCTTGCGGGTGACCAGATAGAGCGGGGGTTGGGCGATGTAGAGGTAGCCGCGCTTGACGAGCTCAGGCATGTGACGGCAGAAAAATGTCAGGAGCAGGGTGCGGATGTGGGAGCCGTCGACGTCGGCGTCGGTCATGATGACGACCTTGTGGTAGCGGACCTTGCCAATATTGAACGAGCCTTCCTGCTCGCCATCGCCGATGCCGGCGCCGATGGCGGTGATGAGGTTTTGGATTTCCCGGTTCTGCAGGGCGCGGTGGAGACGGGCCTTTTCGACGTTGAGGATCTTGCCGCGCAGCGGCAGGATCGCCTGGGTGCGGCGGTCGCGGCCTTGTTTGGCCGAGCCGCCGGCGGAGTCACCTTCGACAATATATAACTCGGACTTGGCCGGATCACGCTCCGAGCAATCGGCCAGCTTGCCGGGCAGGCCGCCGCCGGACAGCGCGCTTTTGCGCACGGTCTCGCGGGCCTTGCGGGCGGCCTCCCTGGCACGGGCGGCGTTAACGGATTTTTCGATGACCTTGCGGGCGAGCGCGGGGTTTTCGTCGAAGTATTGCATCAAGCCCTCGTAAACGATGGACGAGATGACCCCTTCGATCTCGGTGTTGACCAGCTTGTCCTTGGTCTGCGAGGAGAAGCGCGGGTTGGGCATCTTCACGGAGATGACACACACGAGGCCTTCCCTGACGTCATCGCCGGAGAGCGCCGGGTCCTTGTCCTTGAGGATCTTGTTGACCTTGGCATATTGGTTGATACCGCGGGTGAGGGCGGTCCTAAAACCCGTTAGATGAGTGCCGCCATCGCCGTTAGGGATGGAGTTCGCGAAGCACAGGATCTGATCGTTGTAAGAATCGTTGTATTGGAACACCACATCGGCAAACACATCGTCGGTGGTTTTTTTCCCATCGTAGTCGAGGTCGATCTGGCGCTTGCCATGCAAAATGATGGGATCGTCGTGAATGACGGTTTTGTTTTCGCCGAGCTGGACGACGAATTCCTCAATGCCCTTGGCATAGAAAAACGAGCCCTTCTTGGCGGATTCCGGCCGCTCATCCTCCAGATCGATGGTGAGGCCGGGGTTGAGGAACGCGAGTTCGCGCAGGCGCGTGGCCAGGCGGTCGAACTTGAAGTCGATGGTATCGACAAAAATGGTGGCATCCGGGAAAAAGGTGATGGTGGTGCCAGTCTTGTTAGGATCGACCTCGCCGACGATGTGAAGCGGCTCGGTGGTCTTGCCGCGTTGGAAGCCGATGCGGTGGATCTTGCCGTTGCGCATGATGTCGGCGCGGAACCAATCGGCGAGGGCGTTGACGCACTTGGCACCGACGCCGTGCAGGCCGCCGGAGTATTTGTAGGCACCCTGGCCGAACTTGCCGCCGGCGTGCAGGTTTGTTAGAACGAGTTCCACCGCGGGCATGCCGAATTTCGGATGCATGTCGACGGGGATGCCGCGGCCGTTGTCGGCGATGGAGACGGAGCCATCGACGTGGATGGCGACCTTGATGCGGTTGCAGAAACCGGCGAGGTGTTCGTCGATCGAGTTATCCAACACTTCGAAGACGCAGTGGTGCAGGCCGCGTTCGTCGGGGTCTCCGATGTACATGCCAGGCCGCTTGCGGACCGCTTCGAGACCTTCGAGTTTGTCGATTTGCGCGGCGTCGTATTGCTGTGCGGCAGCGACTTGGGTTGCGACTTTTTGGGGCTCGTGCGGAGACTCGGACATAGGGTGGCCAAAGACTCCTCAATTTGGGCGGTGGAAACAAGGAACTTCGCGAGAAATCCACCGATTTATCGCATTCATTTGGCCCTTCAGCCTGGTCCCGGCTCAGCCATTGAGGTTGAGAATGTCGAGTTGCCATTGCAAGAGCACGAGCGGGGCCGCGACCTCATCGGCGGCCACCGCTTCGAGTACCGCGCGGGAAACAATGAGGGAGGCCTCGATGTCCAATTTGGAGGCGGCCGCATCCCGGTTTTTGAGCAGATCTTCAACCTTGCGTTCGAAATCGCGGTCCCGTTTGCGACGTTGCGGTTTGAGGCGGGCGGGCCACTCGGACTCGGGCATCACCTGGAGGGAATCTAACAACTTTCGGAAGCGTTGGACGCGGTCCGGGCGGAAATGGCGTGGCAGGCTGATATGCTGGTGGAGGGCCAAGGCGCAGCTCCACTCGAGCAATTGGCGGTTGGTTGCCACCATGAATGAGGGCCGGTCCCACAGCGCAGCTTCCTTATCGCGCCAGTGCCAGAGGGACTTGAGGCAGGCGAGGCTGTAGGGGTCAAGCTTGCCGGATCCTTGAATGCGCCAGACGTCGTCGCGCGAGTCATCGCGCTCAAGAACTTTGCGGCGGGCCGAATTGCAGCTTTCTTCAAACCAAGAGTAGCGGCCAAGGGCATGCAGTTCGGCGACGATTTTATCGGCCATGGGCAGGAGGTAGCGCACATCATTGAGAGCATACTCCACCATTTTCGGGGTGAGCGGGCGTTTGCCCCAGTCGGCCTTTTGGGAGGATTTCGAGAGTTCCACCGCGAAATAATGTAGCACCAGATCGGCCAGACCAAAGCGCCTGGCACCTAACAGGCGTGCGCCGATTTGGGTATCATAGATTCTGGCGGGCAGGGCGCCGAATTGGCGCTTGAGCATGGTCATGTCATAATCCGCACCATGCATCCACACCACCGCCCGCTCGAGAAAGCCTCCCAGCGCACTCAGGTCGTGAATCGCCAGCGGATCCATCAGCAAGCAGTCATCCCCCGCGGCGAACTGGATCAAGCACAGCGACTCGCGGTAGCGATGCAGGCTATCGGCTTCGGTGTCAATGGCACACACCGGACTCTCTGTGTCGAAGCGACTTGTCTTGAGGTAATCTGCCAAGACCTCCGGGGTGTCGATCAGAGTCAGAGGCATGACATATCCGAGATAGCCGATTGATAGATGTTAGAGACGTGTTGGCTTGGGGCGCCAGGCGGGCGGCCGAAAGTTATTGGGCCGTTGACGGGGCGTCTGGATAAGTGGTTTTGACCCGCAGGAAGCCTGAACCGGTCAACGCCGCGCTCCTGCTCCGCAACCCGATCTCATCGGTTGATTCAATCAACTCCCAATCGGGATCATCTTGCTTGATGACCCTCCAATTTTGCATATCGGTACTGAATTCATATTCATAGACGACGGCAGAGGAAGACATGGTGGAAGGCATGGAGGAACCCGGGAATTTGCCCATCTTGGTTTCCCAGTGGCCTTCGGTGGACGCGTCGGTGGAGCGCACGGCGCTGCCTTGGACAAAGGACAAGGTGCTTGGCACCGGCCTGGCATTGACGGTTTGCGGCTTGGTGCCGTTTTTCCATTCCTGATAGTTGGTGAAGCCGTCGTGGTCGGGGTCTGCGCCGGGTAGCCGATCTTCCGGGGGAGTGCCATAATCGAAGTTGAAGGTAGCCCAGCCTTCATAGGTATCGAGGCACCTGACCGGCATTTGGAAGCGGCGCTGGGAGGTATCCCTGGCAATGGCGCTGGACCAGACATTGCGGACCAAGGTGAGTTCGACAACGCCTTCGGTAATAACCCCCGTGTTAACTCTTGTCACCACTCCCGTGACCGGATTTGTCACATCGATCCACACATACAATTCGATGATGCCGCCGGGCATGGCGAAGGATTTTTGCAGCGGTGTTGGCATCAATACCCACGGCGTGCCTGGCGCGATGAACCCTGGAAACAAGGTGCTGTTGCCCATGCCGGTGGTCTTTGGCGGCACATCACGGCGATCCGGAGATAACGCAGGCAGTCCCGGGGTGGCGTTGACTGTGGTATAGTTCAAAACGCCGAAATACAACTTATCGGTAGGGAAGATCTCGCCGGCATCATTGCCTTCCCATTGGAAAGTGTTGATGAGTCTCGGATCGAAGAGGACATAACCATCCGGCGACCAGTTCAGCGGCAAATCATTCATCTTGATGATCCGGACACCCTGGCGGACTTTGCCGTTCATGATGTTGCCCTCCGGGATGTGTTGCAGCACCGAGGGGACTTTCACCGGCACGGTGGGTTGTTTGAGCTTCGGAAAGAGGAAATCGTAGACCCCCGGTACGATGGCGTGATCCATCTCGTAGCGCGTATTGTAGGTCAGCGCGTAGAAGTAATTGGTCACATCGTATTGCTTGGTGGTTTCCGTATTGATATTCCAGAAGGCGCTAACCGAGTTGTCGCCAAACAAGGCCTGCGGACGGGCCAAATTCGATGGCGGCGCAGCCCACAGCGAACACAATTCCGGATGATAGGGGGATATGAATGCCGCGGGCACGATCGATGACATTTCCCAATACCGGTTCATGTAGTCATTGCGGGTGCCGTCGCGGTTGACGATGTCCCCGAAAATGAGATAAGCTGAGGCCCCCGTGCCGCAACCGGGCGCGGGCGCGGGCGGGAACCAATTCCGCCGGTTACACATGGTTTCAGGGATAATAAAATACCCGTCGTTGAGTCCCACTCGGAATGACGCGGGGTCGGCTGGCAGGGGGTAAACGAGATCCTCCGGTAGAGGTGCCCGGTACTCAACGGAGTTCGGGTTTTGGCGATACTTGCGCCACGTCAT
>JBILFE010000331.1:0-4846 GCA_044351705.1 Luteolibacter sp.
GAGTTCGTCGCGGGTCATGGATGGGGATGAAGTCAAGGGGCTGAGCGGGCGGGCGGCAACGACAAAGTCACAGCCGCCTGGCGAGAATCTGCACAACGGCGCCCCGACCCGTGTGGCAGGCCCCTTCCGTCACGTTACGGTCCAACTCCTGCGCGATCTCAAATTCGAGACCGGACAATTCCCCGCGCAATTCGACCAAGGTCATGAGCAGCTCGGGCGTTTTCGGGCCGCCGGTGCCGAATGCCAGTTGCGCCGGTGTGTAGGCTTCGAGAATGAACACACCTCCGGGCCTCAGACCCACCACCACATCCCGGTGAATCCTGCGTCGTACCTCTAGCGGCAGGTGCGCAAAGGTGGCGATGATTCCCGCCCAGGCACCGGCCGCGATGTCGTAATTGCTCAGATCGGCGCTCACTGTTGTGATTTCCACGCCGCGGGTGTCTGCAAGGCGACGGGCCTTGGCCAGCCCCACCTCTGATTGGTCCACGGCGGTGACACGGTGGCCCAACGTGGCCAGATAGACGGCGTTGCGTCCCTCACCTTCGGCCAGGCACAACACCGGCCCGGCTGGTATATGCCGTGCGACTTCCGTCACGAATGCATTGGGTTCCGTGCCGTACACATGCTCGGCAACAGCGTAGCGGTCATTCCAGAATGTGGCGTCCATATTCAGCTTTGGATTCATGTCATAAACGGGATTCAAACATGGGGCAACAGCCTGGCATGCCGGGGCACTCCATTGAAGGACGCATCAAGGCTGAGCCTGCGCGACATCTCCTCAATGGCCCTGCCCAACAGGTCCACGTCGCCACGGGCATCGTGCCGGCGCATGGCGGTGTCGCGTAAGCCGAGGCGTGACTTCACTCCATGATAGAGCCCGGTCGTCTCAAGGTCGTAAATCACGAACGAGTCGCCGGCGTGGAAGCAGTCGGTCCAGATGCCTGCTGTAATCATCAAGCCGTCGATGTCAGCGCGTAATTGGGAGAGAAAATAATCGCCCAAACCGGGTTCCTGGGCTTCGTAAAATCGAAACCCGTCGTTTAGATCATCAATCGCATCGCCCGATATTCGAACCAGAATCATTGCCGTCCAATTGAAAACTTCACCGAATCCCAGTCGTGCACACCAACAGATCCGTTCTGGATACGCTCAATTCTCTCATCGAGAAGGTCACGAACAGCGGGGGAGACGGTCATCTCATCCACTCGGGCGCTCAAATCATCCCAGATCACCTCAAGGATCTGGAACTTCTCGCGCAGAGGAAGGTTACGAACTTCAGCGATACTCATCGGGGTCAGCGATACTCATCGGGGGTACTTTAGCGCCAATTCGGAATTTCGCGAGGAAAAGAACGCGTTCGTCTTTTGGCACGACGATGCGCGATGGCAGTGGGTTGGTGGGGTGGTGGAGGAGCTTCTGGCGTCTCGCCATCCGCAGCTTGTTCGGTCTCTTTTCGCTGTCGCAAGGAGTACGCGATTAAACCACCCGTTATGGCCAGCCATAGTAGTCGGGAAAACGAGCCGGAGTGCCTACCGACGGTGCTGGATCGCATGATCCAGCAGGCCGTCGCACAAGTGCTGGGGCCGCTTTTCGAGGCGGTTTTCGGTGAACACAGATGGATGGAGCGCAGCGGAGTCAAAGCCATCTGGATAGTTCTACGGAGCGTCTCATTGCCTGCGTGCAAATCACCTCATGCAGACACAAGAGGATCTCGCGCAAAGCCGCAGAGACGCAAAGGTTGGATTGACTCAATTCATTCCCTCTTCCTTTGCGCCTTGGCGGCTTTGCGCGAGACCTTCTTCTTCCTCTGGTCAATCATCCGGCAAGGGAATGGTTGGCAATGGAATGATGGAAATTCGTACATGGCTCCATTCCTCTGCCCGCCATTCTTTAGCCATTCTTTTTTTGACCGAACGTCAAAGAGCACGCAACCCCACTAGCGAGGGCGAGCGTTGAGACGGGAGTTGGGGTTCATACTACGGGTGACGTTGCCGACAGAGCGGCTAGTGGGGGGGGGGGGCTGTGCCTCGTCTTGTTCGCTTTTCTTCATTTGTCGTAGGCAGCCTGTTCCCTATCACCGTCCATTGAAGAAGTCTCCTTCCGGCACGTCTGGATAGAATTCGTGGCGTGCCCGCTCAAAGTAGTCAACGCCATACCTTACGAGAGGTAAGGAGAAGTCCAATTACAAAGGCGAGTAAATGCATTCCAAGAATTCCGAGCAAGATCATTGCTATTGCGTCGCCTGTGTCAGGCCCCATGAAGAGATTCAGACTCTTGAGCCCGATCAGTGAGACCATAAAGCTAGCGAGGAGTGTGGGAAGATGCCAAAGGCGTTTCATTTCTTCGAACCTTCCTACTCTGCCGCAGGGCGAATGAGCAGGCTTGGGATTGAAGTTGTGGGGTCTTGGCCTGCCGGCAGCAGTAGCTTGTCGACCTTGAGCGCTCCAAGGCCCAACGATTTGAGCGTCGCGAGCAGCGGCTTGCGATGCGGGGCGACGGATCAAACGGCTTCATGACTCGGCCAGCAATACCAACGAATTAAGACCGTGTCACGCCGAAAGCCAATTGCTTCGTTACCAACCCGTCCCCGGCCAGATTCCAAGTTGAAACCACCGCTTCGTTACCAACCCGTTCGCGACCGCAGACCAGAATGAAACCACCGGTCAACGCACAGCGCCGAGACATCCTGGTGTCCGATCGGACCGCAGGATGTCCCAGCGGCGCAGCGGTCATGGAGGTCTCTGAGAATTGAAAAAGCAACACGATCAACTAATAATTCTTTATTGGTCGAACAGTGTTGTATTCGTAGCCCCTCCGGAAGTGATATCCGGGAGGGGTTACGGTGGAAGGATGGCGCGTAAGTCCTTGATTTAACAGGCTCTTCAGCAAAATCTGTGGGTGAACTGAGGTTCTGGTAGATCTCCAAGGGTATGAAACAGAGAGGTTTGCAGCAGATCGAAGCTGCGGTAACCGTATGCTTTTCTCATACACAGATTGATTCGCAGGTTCAGGCCTTCGACGATCCCGCTTGAATAGAGTTTCCCAGCGATGAAGTAGTTCATCAGGAGATCCTCGTGAGCCCTAAGGGTTTTGACGAATTTCTTCATGGGATCGAGTTTGCTGCGCATGGCCCGGGTGCACCACTTCTTGAGGAACCAACGTGCCCAGTATGGACTGTTATATTGCCAGAACCCATCGAAGGCTTCTTTGAGCAAATAGGCCCTAACGGATTTGAGGTCGTATTTGAGCAAGTCCTTGAGTTTGGTGTGTTGCCGGGCGGTGAGGTTTTCCGGGCGTTTAAGAAAGCAGTAACGGGAAGTACTGAGCACGGGATCGAAGCCGGCGCTTTTGAGCTGTTTGGCTTCGGTACGCCTGACTTCATCGACGGCTTCACTGAGTTTTTTGACGATGTGGAAACGGTCCAGGATATTGAGTGCAGCGGGCAACATCCGGGCGATGACGTTGAGGTAGGGTTTCCACATGTCGGAGCAGACGACTTTGATCCTGGCGCAGCGCTCGGTGCCGAAGTTCTCGAAGAAGCTGGCCAGCGATTGGGTCTCGCGTTCCTTGATAACCCCGAGCAGTCGCTTGCGGCCCTTGTCGATTTGATAGACAAGGGTCATGTATTTGTGGCCTTTGCTGTAGGAAACTTCATCGACGCCGATCGCGGTGATGTCCTCCAGATCCCTGTGTTTTAGTCCGAAATCGACGACCCATTGGACCGAGCGGCAGACGGTGTCCCAGGAGGTGTGGAAGCAGGATGCGGTCTCCTTCCAGCTCAGTCGGCGGGCCCATCGTGCGAGGAAATGGCGGAAGACATCACAACAAGTGTGCTTGCCCTGAGCCCACGGCACGGTTTCGACCTTGATGCCGCAGGTCGGGCATTCGACCCGGCGCATGGTGTAGGAAAGGGCGACGGGAATGTTCCAGACGGGAATGAATTCGAAGGTTCTGGGCTGGGGCATGCGATCATAACCGGGACGTGATTTCCCACAACCGGAGCACCTGGGCTTGCTGTTGGCTCGCGGTCGGACTTCGGCGACAATGCGAGGGGAGCCCCCCTCGGTGAGCAGTGCGACAGAATGGTAAACAAAGCTCTTGAGCGGTTGGACTTTTTTGAGTAGGGTCTTGATTGTGATCGGCGGTCTCCTGGTTGGTTTGTTCTTAGCAGACGAAGTCTGCCAGAGGTCGCCGGTCCATCAACACCCAATCTGATCCTTGTCACTGGCACTAAGAGAAAGTTGCCCACAACAATCCGCTTCTCCGACGAGTTTTGAATCCCATTCTCGAAGCGGCTTGTTGTGGACAACTTTCAGAAGATCGGCCCAAGACCCGTCACACCACCGCAAAACTCATGCCGTTAGAATCACATTTCACCCACGGATTCAGCGGAAGAGGCATTTAACAAGGACTTATTTACGACGGGTGCGTATATCCGGTTGGGATGGGCCGGGGTTTACCGGGGACCTGATCTAGTGTTGTCCGTCCTACAGAGCGCATTATAAGTGGTTCGATTTCCGATTGATGATTGTTGATTTTTGAATGCTGATCGGATGTTGGATGCGCGTTTGACACTTCAACAATCAAAAATCAACAATCGGCAATCATCAATCAAAGGAGCTTCCGAATCATTGGCATTCTGCTTGGCGGACTACACTAACGGATATCACGGCCTTGGGGGCCGGGACCTCGGGGCTGGATCAAGGGGTAGAGAAAAATGTTCAAAAGAACACATTTTCATTGACTTGGGTGATTATGAAGCGCATTATAGGACAGTTAAATCAGAAAACCTGTCTGCATCTGCGTCTATCTGCGTTCATCTGCGGTTGAATACTCTTCTCTTCAT
>JBILFE010000332.1:0-4840 GCA_044351705.1 Luteolibacter sp.
ATGATGCCCCGCGCGGATTCACACCGCTCTCGGAACTCAAAGAGGCTCAAACCAAGGCGGAGGGCAAGAAGCTGGTGGTGCTCGTAGTCAAGGGGATGGACGACGCATGCCCCAACTGCGCTGCCGCCTTGGCAAACGGCCTCAAGGCGGTTGGCTCGGGCGTCGTCAAGGTGTTCGCCCGCGCGGAAACCATCGGCAAGATGGACGCCAGTGGCTTCCCCAAGGCCCTCCAGGAAAGAATCAAGCAGATGTTCACCACCGGCGCCGCGGTCACCTTTGTTGTATTCAATCCCGACATGTCCTCAATCATCGTCGAGGCCAGCCGCAAGGAACTCCAGAACGACAAAAAGGCCACCGCCGAGTTCAAACAGAAAATTCAGGAGGCCCAGAAGGCGCTCAGGTAATCCGATGACAAGTTGGGTTTCCATGACGGGGTCCGGTAATGGCCGCGTGTGTGCGGCGCGGGGAGCATTGCCAAAGTCAGGCCGGTAATGTCGAGCCGTGATTGCGGAAAACCGGCGGCTAAATATTGCCAAACATCCATCATGCCACTTTCCAATTGACCGCGCGCCCCGCCCGGTGCATCCGTCCCGTACAATACATTCGCCTATGCAACAAAGAACTCTGGGAAATCAAGGCCTCACCGTTTCGGCCATCGGCTTGGGTTGCATGGGCATACCCCAAAAGTGAATTCCATTAAATAACGCCTCATGAAATTCCTCATTTTACTCGGCTTCACCGTTCTCACCGCCACCGCCGCAGACCCTCCCGGTTGGAAGCTCGTCTGGTCCGATGAATTCGACAAACCCGGCCAGCCAGATCCTGCGAAGTGGGGCTATGAAAAGGGCATGGTACGCAACAACGAAAAACAGTTCTACACCGAGAACCGCCGCGAGAACGCCCGCATCGAGGACGGCAGACTGATCATCGAAGCCAGAAAGGAGGCGATGGACCGCGGCAAATTCACCTCCGCCAGCGTGATCTCCAAAGGCCACGGCGATTGGACCTACGGCCGCATCGAGGTGAGAGCAAAACTCCCCGCCGCACGCGGCACATGGCCCGCCATCTGGATGCTTCCGGATGAACATGGGAAAGTCCCTTGGCCGAGATGCGGGGAAATCGACATCATGGAACACGTCGGCCACGACCCAGGCAAAATCCACGGCACCCTCCACAGCGAAGCATACAACCATACCAAAGGCACCCAACGTTCCGGCAAGCTGATGATTCCCACCTGTGCCACCGAGTTCCACACCTACTCGATGGACTGGTCCGCCGACAAAATCGTCATGCACGTCGATGGGATAGTGTACGCCACCTTCACAAAGACAGCCGGTGATGGTGATGCCGAATGGCCGTTTCACAAGCCGTTCTATCTGATTCTTAACCTCGCCATCGGTGGTGCATGGGGCGGGCAGAAGGGCATCGACGACGCGGCGTTTCCGCAACGGATGGAAGTGGATTTCGTGAGGGTGTACCGGAAGATCTGAGTGCAACGATCTACAGCTATGTCTTGGCATTCGTGTCCTGCGGGGTATCCTCAGCGGCAGGCCAGGCACCCACCCGGCACAAGTGCCCTATCCACCATGAAACATCCAATGACTTCCGCCGTGCTCATGGCGGCCCTGCTAACCGGAGCGCTCCAAGCCAGGGCTGATGTCCCGCGCGCCGAACACCCCCGACCGGATTTGTTCCGCGACAACTGGCTGACGCTCAACGGCGAGTGGCAATTCGAGATCGACAAGACGGCAGACGGGGAGAGCCGCGGGCTGACATACGGCAAGGACCTTGACAGCAAGATCATCGTCCCGTTCTGCCCGGAGAGCAAACTCTCCGGCCTCGGCCTACCCACCTCCGTGCACATGAAAAACGTCTGGTACCGCCGCAGCTTCACGCTGCCGCCTGCCATGCAGGGCAAACGCATCCGGCTGCATTTCGGCGGGGTCGATTACAAAACCTGGGTGTACCTCAACGGCCGCTTTGCCGGCACCCACATCGGCGAGAACGCCGCCTTTGACTTTGATGTCACTCCATTCCTCAAGGCCGGATCTAACGAACTTGTGGTCAAAGTACTCGATGACATGGGCTCCGGCCTGCAACCCTCAGGCAAGCAGTCACAGAACGACCAGAGCGCGGGTTGTTTCTACACCCGCACCACCGGCATCTGGCAGCCGGTGTGGCTCGAAGCCGTCGGCGCGTCGTTTGTCGAAAGCCTGTCCGTGGTGCCCGACCCCGACCACTCGCGGGTGCTCATCGCGGCGAAAATCAACGGGAGCAGCAACAATCTAACACTCAAGGCGGAGGCCTTTGCCGATGGCAAGCGGGTGGGCTCGGCGGAGGCCACAGGCCCCTGGCAGAACCAACTGGTGCTCGACCTCAAGGAGAAACACCTGTGGGCGCCGGGTGCCCCATTCCTTTACGACCTCAAGCTCACGCTGTTCAGCGGGACCGAGAAGATCGATGAATTGCAGAGTTATTTCGGGCTGCGCAAGCTGGCGATCGACGGCCGCAAGATCCTCATCAACGGCATGCCGGTCTTCCAGCGCCTCATCCTCGACCAAGGGTTCTATCCGGACGGGCTGTGGACAGCTCCCTCCGACGCAGCCCTCAAACAGGACATCGAGATGAGCATGGCCTGCGGCTACAACGGCGCGCGTCTCCATCAGAAAGTCTTCGAACCCAGATTCCTCTACTGGGCCGACAAGCTCGGCTACATGGTCTGGGGCGAGTATCCCAATGCCGGCTACCGCAACCAGAAGGAAGGGTTCTCGGCCGTGGTCAATGAGTGGACCGAACTCCTGCTGCGCGATAGAAACCACCCGTCCATCGTCGGTTGGTGCGCGTTCAATGAAAACTTCGAGGCCTCCGGCGAACTCCAACAAATGATCTGGCACATCACCAAGGCCATCGACCCGACCCGTCCCGCGCTGGAGGCCAGCGGCTGGACCCACACCCTGCCCCATCCCGAAGTCCGCGACGCCCATGACTATGGTGGCAATGCCGCGGTCATGCGCAAGAAGTGGTCGGATTATTTCTCCGCCGCAGCCGAAGGACCGTTTCCTCCCGCGCGTTATTACAACCCGAAAGCATCCTCCGCTGACCGCGGGGTGCCGTTCATGGTCAGTGAAATCGGCGGCATCGGTTGGGCCTCCGAGGGCGGTTGGAGTTATGGCAAAGGTCCCGCCACCCTCGACGAATTCTATACCCGCTACCAGGGCACCATCGACGCCTTGCTCGACAATCCCAACCTCTTTGGCTTCTGCTACACCCAGTTGACCGATATCGAACAAGAGAAAAACGGACTCTATTACTACGATCGGAAGCCGAAGTTCGACGTCAAAAAACTCCATGCCATCACCTCCCGCCAGGCCGCTTATGAACGCGCGGAACCCATGGCAGGACCGCCGCCCTCCGCCAAGGTCATCGACGCCAAATGGCAAGTGCTGGTCGGCGCCCTGCAAGACGGTGCCATGAGCCGCCCCTACCGCTACACCACCGACAAACCCGCCGACGAATGGATCAAGCCAGACTTCGATGACAAGGCATGGAAGACCGGCCTGGCACCCTTCGGCACCCGCGCGGAGGCGCGGACAAAATGGCAAACCCCCGATATCTATTTCAGACAGACCTTTGAATACGACGGCGCCCCCGTGAATAACGGTGCCGTGGTCATCAGTCACAACAGCGCCGCGGAAATCTATCTCAACGGCCAAAAGATCCTCTCCGTCACCGGGTCGAAAGGTTACCACCTGTGCGTTCTATCCGAGGAGTTGCGCGCCGCGCTGAAAAAAGGATCTAACACACTCGCGGTCCACTCCCACGAAGGTGGCAAAGGCCAGGCCATCGACCTCGCCCTGCTGGTGGATTGAGTTCAAGGAGGGGCGATCTCCGAATCGCCCTGCCCAACTCTTCAATCCGTGTAATCTGTGGTTCCTCTTCCGCCACCCCACCCCGGTTTCTCAGGGGTTTTGTTAGCCCCACACCCACTCCATATGATCTATCCAACCCTGTTCCGCGCGCTCATGCTCTGCTCACTCCTGGGCACCGCCTCCGCCCAGTACCCCGGCTGGCAGCATGCCGGCTCGCTCAATATTCTAACCACCCCGGAGGGCGCCAATCTGCCGGCAAGCGCCTCGGAAGAGAACTTCCCCCTGCTGGTGCGCCTCGACAAGGAGTGGTTCGATTTCAAACAGGCACAGGCGTCCGGCGAGGATGTCAGGTTTGCCAGCGCCACGGGCACGCCGCTGGCCTATCAAATAGATAGTTGGGACACCGCTGCCGGCACAGCGGCCATCTGGCTGCGCATCCCCTCGATCAAGGGCAACGCGCGGCAGGAAATCAAGATGTTCTGGGGCAAGCCCGGTGCCGCCAGCGAGTCGAGCGGCAAGGCGGTGTTCAACGAGTCCAACGGCTATGTGAGCGTCTGGCATCTGGATGATCCGGTGCGGGACGAGGTCGGCACCACCACCGCGGCCACTGACAACGGCACCACCCCCGCACCCGGCATGATCGGCCGGGCTCGCCACTTTGACAAAACCAAGGGCATCGACTGCGGCAAGGACATCGCCACTTATCCCAGTGGCAATTCGCCCCATTCATCCGAGCTGTGGCTCAGGACCGATGAGCTCGATGGCGGGCGGATTCTCGGCTGGGGCGTCAGCAAACCTAACAGCATCGTCCAAATGGGCTTTGGCCGCCCGCCCCACATCCGCATGGATTGTTTCTACTCGCTGGCCGGCATCAAGAACGACAGCATTCTGCCCATCGGTGAATGGATCCACGTCATCCACACCTATCAACCGGGCGACTCGCGGCTGTATATCAACGGGCGTCTCGACGG
>JBILFE010000596.1:0-3096 GCA_044351705.1 Luteolibacter sp.
CGAAGTGGCGAAGGAAATGCCATCCAGAGCCCGTAGCTCGCGGTACCGCACGCGCAAATTCTCCACCCGCAGCTCGTGGTGGTGGCCGCAGTGAGCGCAGGAATCATGAGGGGTTGTGGGCATGGCTGGCTTTCAAGTTGTTAGGCAAGTAGGTGAAGAGGTGAGGAGGTGAAATTCACAGGTGGCGTCCTATGGCGTCCTAATGAGCGTGCCAGTCGAAGTGCAAGGATTCCTCCAGCGTGCCGCAGCCAATCACATAACGGGTTTGTCCGTCGTAGGCGTCCGGCATGATGGTTAGAAAAACCGCGGTGTCGGCCGGACTGTCGCCGAAGTCCGCTTCGATCCATAAATCGAGCGTCCCGTCACGGAGTGGCAGACGCGCGTCATACTCGGATTCGCCGGCGGCCATGTTTGTTAGATCGAGCACCACTGTGGTGCCCTCGGACTTGATGCGGACGCGACGGGCGGGAGCCAGCAATTTGAGGCGAAGCACGGCGGGGATGGCGGCACCGACCGCAGCCTGGGCGGGTGCCACCCGGTGCAGTTGCGCGGGTGCCGCGCAAGTAAGGTGGCGCAGCGGAATGGCCAGCAAGCCGAGTGCGGCCAGCACGCCGGCGGTACCTGTCAACGGTGAATGGAGCCAATGGAAATGTTTCATGGGGTGGCGAGTGCCCGGGTAATGGCTGCCACGTTGTGGCGGATCATGGCCTCAAAGCCAGCGTCTTGACCGCAGCCATTGCCATCGGCGATGAGGGCTTCGCCCACGCTGGCACCGGTGGCCGTGGCTATGGATTGCAGGATTTTGGTGTTGGCATTGAGTTCCGGAAAGATCGCCTTGACGCCGGAGTTTTTCACCGCCGCGATGGTTCGCGCCAAGTCCTGCGGGGTGTTGTTTTGCTCGTGATTGAGCCCGGCCACGGCGATCACCTCAAACCCGAATTCCTTGGCAAAATAGGCAAAGGCATTGTGCGCGGTGACCAGTTTGCGCTGCCCCCGTGGCACCTTCCCCAACTCGCCGCGCGCCCAGCGCTGCAGGCGTTCCAGTTTCTGGCTGTATGCGCTGGCATTGTTCAGATAGACCTCCTTGCCGGCGGGGTCTTGTGCCGCCATGGCCTGGGCCACCACGCGTGCGGCACGCCGCATGTTTTCCACCCCATGCCACCAATGCGGATCCACCGCCCCCTCCGCATGTTCCGGGCAACTGTCGCCACCCACGGCCGTGCCCACCGTGAGCGATGGAATCGTCCGCCCGACCTCAAGCACCACCCCATCCTTCAAGCTGTCCTTGATGCGGCCAAGGTATGACTCCAGGTTTTTGCCGGCAGCCAACACCAGCGCCGACGCCTGTAACTTCTCCAGATCCGCCGGCCGCGGCTCAAACCGATGCACATTGCCTCCCTCACCCACCACGTCATACACCCGCACCCGCTCACCCCCAACCTGCCGCGCCAAATCCGCCAGCAACGGCTGCAACGCGCTCACCTGCATCGGCGCCGCTTCCGAGCGCGCCGCGGTCAGACCGATCAATAGCCCCATCCATAAATATTTCACCATGCCGCACTCAAGCTATGCAGACAGCGGGCAAATGCAAGTGAAATGCATTAGTTGGAGACATTTATGAACTCGATGCGTCTTCTTGCATGGATTAATCTTGCACACCGATCCTTGTTCCAACGAAAACCCCTTGGCAAACCGGACCTGGATTTCGCGAAAGTTTGAAAAGAATCCGAGGAGTTTCCCGGTATTCGCATCAATCCGGCCGTCTCACCCTCATCACAAAGGAAAGAAATGAACGCATGAAAACCCCAGCAAGCATGACCAAGCTTGGCATCGCGGCCTGCTACACCCTGTTGCTGACGCCGCTGTCCGGGTTGTACGCGGCCGCCACGGCGCGCGCCGACCGACCGAACATCCTTTACATTGTCGCCGATGACATGGGGTACGGCGATTGCGGTGCGCACGGGTGCCGGGATGTGCCGACGCCGAATTTGGATGCGCTGGCGGCGGGCGGCATCCGCTTCACCGATGGCTACGTCACCGGCACGGTGTGCAGTCCGTCGCGCGCGGCGTTGATGACCGGGCGCTACCACTCCCGCGACGGTGTTTTTGATTGGATTCCACCAGGAAAACCCGGGTTGAATCCGGGTGTGCCGACGCTGGCGGATTATCTGCGGAAAGCCGGCTACCGGACGGCGCTGGTGGGGAAATGGCACCTGGGCGAACAAGACCAGAGCCATCCGCTCAATCGCGGCTTCGACGAGTTCTTTGGTTTTCTCGGTGGTGGACGCAGTTATTGGCCCGACCCGCCCAAGGCGGCACCGGCGAAGGTGAATCATTACACGCAGATTGTGCGGAGCCGCGAGGCGGTGGCCGAAACGGAGTACACCACGCACGCGTTCGGCCGGGAAGCGGTGCGGTTTATCGAGCAGCAACGCGGAAAGACACAGCCGTTCTTTCTCTGTCTGGCGTTCAACGCCGTCCACACCCCGATGGAAGCCCCCGACGATTATCTGACGCGGTTCCCCGCAATTGAGGAAAAGAAACGTCGCACCTATGCCGGCATGTTGTCAGCTATGGACGACAACATCGGCCGGGTACTGAAAGCGGTGCGCGAAATCGGCGCCGAGGAGCAAACTCTCATTTGTTTCATCAGCGACAACGGCGGGCCGATCGTGCGCAACGCGCCGAACGCTTCCATGAACACACCGCTGCGCGGCGGCAAGGGAGAAACCTGGGAAGGCGGCGTGCGCGTGCCGTTTTTCATGAAGTGGAGCGGCCACTTGAAGGCCGGGACGACGTTCACTCAACCGGTCATCCAGATGGACCTGACGGCGACCGCGCTCGCGCTCGCCGGCGCAGAAGCCGACCGCAAATGGCCGATGGATGGGGTGAACCTGATGCCGTTTCTGAATGGCGATAAACAGGCTCCGCACGCGACGCTGTGTTGGGAATACGGCAAGCAATGGGCGATCCGGCAGGGCCAATGGAAATTGACGTTCGCGTTGCCCGCCAAGGAAGCGAAGACACCCATCCTTGGACTCTATGATTTAAGCCAAGACATCGGCGAGAGCCGCAACCTCTCGTCCGCCCAACCTG
>JBILFE010000333.1:0-4822 GCA_044351705.1 Luteolibacter sp.
GCACTACAAAACGCTCTTTTCGAGCAATTATCAATGAGTTACGTCATTATTACGTCCAAAACAGGTCTATTTAGGCTCAAAATAAGTGTTATTTGTTAGGTTTTGAGAAACTCGGGCTAGCGCGGCATCTCTTGCGCAACGGCGCTCACAGAGCGCTGCTAGAATTGCGTCATATGCAGCAGCCAAATAATTGTCAAGCTGCTGCTTTTCTGGTTAGAACAGCGCTGATGTATGCGGCATCAGGCGGCAACACTGCGATTGGGCACTGGGGAATTTGGACGCGCAGCAGTTGCACGATGTCGAGGAGCGAGGGACGCACACTTCAGGCGACCTGGGATTTCTGGGATTGAACATTCCCCCCGCTTCGCAGCGCCTACGGCAGGAAAAACTCAATCCGCATGTAGCCGCTGCCGCCGGTCGTCCAGCGGGCTTCGATAGTCTCCACCCCAGCAGTGGTGGAGACGAGCATCTCGACCACGCCAAGCGTCGTCCAATCAATCAGATTCATCGACGGTGCGGATGAACGCCTGCGGCAGGCCGGTGGTGTCCAGTCGCGCCTCGATGGTTTCCACCCCGGCGCTGGTGGACACCACGCGCTCAACCACCGGTTGCGTCCAGTTTGTCAGGTCGCTGCCAGCGACGCAGCGCACCGCGTAGCCGGCGGGCATCGTTTCAAGACGGGTGTAAGTGAGCAGGAGCCAGCGCCCTTCGCGGGTGATGTTGGAATACCCGCGCGCCGCGGCGTCCTTGGGCGAACTGCCGCGCAACCACTCGCGCCAGTTGGCCATGCCGTCGCCATCCGGGTCGGCATCCGGCCCGACAACCGACGAGTTGGTTAGATCGGCGGCGCTGAATTCCCGCGCCGTCCACGCCTCGCGGGTCAGCGTGAAGGTGGCCGTGACGATCTTGTTGGTATCCATCGCCAGGGAGGCGGCCGCGGCCGTGCCAGTTAGATCGCCGCTCCAACCGCTGAACGTCCAACCGGGCAACGCCACGGCTTGCAGGTTGGCGGTGGCACCCGCCACATACGCCCCGCCTTCCGCGTCGCTGCTGACCGTGCCGCCGCCGCGCACGTGAGCGACCAGGTTGGTGGTGGAGACGAAATTGCCGACCACCGTCTTGTCGGAATCGAGCACGATCATCGACTCGCTCAGCGAGCCGAGCGCGTCGCCGCCCCACCCGGCAAAGCGCGCGCCCTTGCCGGCCCGCGCCATGAACGATACCCGCGCCTTGTGCGGGTAGTATTCACCCACCTGGCTGGCACTCACCGACCCGTTGCCGTTGGTCACCACGTTGAGCTGCCATTGCGGGATGGTGACCATCGCGGTGCGGGTGATGGCCACATTGTTGGCGCGGTTGCGCTCGCGGAAGGTCGCCGGCAGTTGCATTTCCAAAATAACAAAATGGGTACCGGGCCGGATGGTGCTCGGCAAATCAAAGGCGATGTTTTGCGTGATGGCTGCACCCGGAGCAGGTGCCGCACCGGGCCAATCGACCCGTCCCAGATAGACATCATTGCCGTCACCATAGAAACGGTCGGATGAGAGCCAGGCGTCAACCGCAATCGGCTGCGTCATGCCAACGGTGCCCAGATTGCGCAGCGTGGTTGTTAGATTGATGCTGTCACCCACACCCGCCACCACCGGCTCCGGATCTGCGACCGATAGATCCAAGTCCTGCGTCGTCCACTCCTTGATGATGCCGGGACCAAACAAAAACAAGCGGGAACCATCCAACGACCCGACACAACTGATTTGGTTCTGATAGCATACCATTTCGGACCACGATCCGCCCACCGTGGGAGCGGTCCAATAGAAGGAATTGCTCGAACTAGAGGTGAAAGCCAGATATCCATCGGCCACTGGCACCAACATATGGGCGTAATAGGTGCCATTCGCTTTTGGCGTGCCGCCACCTTTGGCAAACGTCGTCCAAGTGATTCCATCAACACTGCATTTGGATGCGGGGTCTCCACCATAGAACAACAAGCCATGACCTGTGAAAAAATCACCACTGGTGACACCGCTCGATACGCGGTTGGTCCACTCCGCCAAATCGGTGGAAGTAAACAAGTACAGAGGCGAGGACATCGTAGCCGAGATAGTGCCGGCCACGACCCACAGGCCTGCGTGGCGGGTGATGCTGCGGCCGGCAATCACGCCGGGGACCGCTCCCCCGTCTTGCCACGTGAGACCGCCATCGGTTGATCGCAGCAGGCTGCCGTTCGCACGTATGCCGAGCCATGTCCCGTCGGACCATACGAAATCGAGAACCCCGAGAGATACCAGATCCGGAAGCTCCGTCCATGCCAGACCGTCGGTCGAACGAAAATACCGGTGAACGGAGGTGCTGGCGCTGTAGATAACCAGTGCCTCGGTCGGGCTGGCCTCAATGTCACGTAGGGCGATACTGGCAGGAAGGGCTTGCCCACCCACTAGACCATTTTCCCACGACTGCCCGTCATCATCACTGGAAAGCAGCAAGCCAGCCGTGCCGCCAGCCAGCAAGCGCTCGCCAAAGCGCACGATGCGTCGCGCTCGGCCCGTGTTGGAAATATCGGGCACTCCATCCCGCACCTGCAGCCATGATTTTCCGTCGCGGGTTTCCCAGATCGCTCCGGTGCTGTCACGGCTGCGGAAGGCTTCGGCGTCATACGCGAATGGCGGCAGCCGACCCAGGGTGGCATTTCCAGTGGACAGCGTCCAGTTGATTCCGTCCACACTCCATGAAGGGGCGGCAGTGCCGGAAAAATACAAATACACGCCTGCAAAATAGGCCATCGGTGTCATGGATGCGTAGTAGTCGTTGGGCGCTAGCCACGTGATGCCGTCACTTGAAACCAAACGGTCGCGAATGCAGAATTTTTCGCCAATCCGCTCGATGACGGGCGCTCCATCATAATACCTGCCCGTGGTGGCCGTGTTCACCCAGGCCAGATTGCGGTCAGTTGCAGTGAAAACGTTGCCGTTGGCGCTGGCCACCACCAGCGCATTGGCCGAGGCCGCACAGACCACCGTCCCATCGTTCAAACTACCCTGCCGCGTCCATGACTGGCCGTCCGGCGAGGTGTAGACAATGTTAGGCCCCGCGAAGTTGGCCGCCTCGACGCCAATGGCAATCCACACGCCATCAAAATGGGTGACGATGCGCCCGGAGCGCAACGCTGGAATCATGTTAGCCCCCCAATTGTGCCCACCGTCAGTGGAGCACCGCAGTTCTCCATTCTGCCCCAGGCACAGGATTGTTCCTTCATGGGCACACAGGTCCGCCACAGCTCCACCTGGCCAATTCCAATCGCACCACCATTCGATGCCGTTGTCGCTGCGCCATAGACCATCGAGGTTGCGGCCTTCCATCCCATTCCACGAAATCGCGGCAAAGGCGGTTTGCCCGTCGGTCCAGAGTTTGGTGGGCGTCATGCCATAACTCAAGGGCCCGCCCTGGATGCGGCACGGCTGCCAATCGAGTCCGCCGGAAGCGGAGTATGCAAGCCCTGCACTCGAGCCTCCGAAGATCGTGAGCTTTTTGAATTCAATCCGGCTGACTTTGGTCCAATCCACGTAGGAAGTTGGGATTGGGGGCAGGGGTTTGCCGGGCATCACGGAGGTCCATGACAGTCCATCCGTCGTGCTCCAGAGGCCGCTATTGGTGTCTCCTAACAGAAGCGTGTCGGCCTTTGCCGCGAGTATGCCACGTGCCGGATTGCGGGGGGATTGGAGCGCCGCCTGCCACTGGAAACCATCGTCGCTCGAGATCATCCCGGCCCGGCCAAAGGCCACGAAGCGGCCGTCGATTTGTTCGATGCACGACGATTGGACGGGTTCGCCTGCCAGGGTCTGCCATGCGAGCCCGTCGGCGCTGGCGTTGAGCCAATAACCGCCGCCGCCCCAATACAAGCGGCCGGAGAACAGAGCCAAACGGACCTGATAGCCCGTGGGCAAGGCGGGAAATTGGGCGACCTGCTGCCATGTCTGACCGTCATCGCCGGACCGCCAGATGGTTCCGTCCCTACGCCCCGCAAACACGGCGCCAAATGCGTTTGCAAGTTGAAGAGTGGTCCCAGTGTCGTTGCTAAAACCCGCCATCGGAATCCAATTGAGGCCGCCATCGATCGACCGATTGCGGCTTGTCAGCAATACACCACTTGCCGTGATCGCAGGTGGTCCCAGAGAAGTCCCGCCACTGTTTGTTTCTTTCGAGCAAAAGTTCCATGAGAATCCATCCTTTGAGTACAACCCGGGCGTGACGAACCACCCGTCACGAAACAGGATTGTGCCAGAGCCTGGGAGGCTGGTCCTGCTCCAGTTGATCCCGTCGCGGGTGGCCAAGATGGCGTTTGAGATTTGCACGATCAAGGTGCCATTGCCAGCCACGATGTTGCTGATACCGGAGGACAAGTCGGGCATCACGACGGGCTCCCACGTGCCGTCGTCACGATTCCGATAGAGCGAGTAAGTGCCAGCCACATAGATGCGGCCGCCGAAACTGGTCCAGGCCACGGTCGGTAGATAGGATTTGCCTTCTGCTGATTCGAAGTCATTTCGCAGTTGCGGAGTGGTGGCGGATATTTTGAGTTCATCGGAGCCGACGAGACCGGACGGGTCGCGGCTGCGGATGCTCACCACATGGCCGGTGGTGCTGCTGGGGCGAAACGGGAAGCTGAACTGGCTGCCGGTGGTGGTGCCGATGCTCACCCCGTCCACGAGGCACTCGGTGGTGACCGCTTGACCTTCAGGGTCAATGGCAGTGCCGCTGATGTCCACCATCGCTCCTGAAACGTGACTCGACTGATGGGCGGGTGAGGTGATGTTGACGAGCGGTG
>JBILFE010000334.1:0-4819 GCA_044351705.1 Luteolibacter sp.
GCTCCAGCCACCCCTGCCCGTCCGCCTGGATGAAATGATCCCGCAGCCGGCCGCAAACCCATGCGCCCAACAAGGGTCCCAGTCCGCTGGCCGCCAGCGCGAACAACCCCTGTGCCTGTCCCTTGAGATGGGGCGCCACCCGCCGGTTCAAAAACACCTGCGCCGTGATGAAATAAAACGTGTAACAAACCCCGTGCAGCGCGATGCCGGCCACGTGCCACGGCAGTGTGCCGATGGCACCGGCATAAGCGCTCATGCCATAACGCACCACGGACAACCCCAGCGCCCACAGCAACAAGGTCTTCAGGCGGAAACGCGTCATCGCCACCGCCACCAACAGCATCGCCACCAACTCACTCCATTGCGCCAGGGTCATCGTCGCGGTCGGATGCATGTCGCCTAACACCCTCAGATGCTGCGGCGCCATCATGTAAAACCCCGTCAACGGAATCGAAAATAAAAATGTCACCGTGAAAAACACCAGATGATCGCGGTCGCGTAACAAAGCCAGCGCATCCAAGCCCAGCAAGCCCCGCCACGAAGTCGCCCGCCCCAGCGGCGGCGTGTGCGGCAGGCTCAAGGCACACAGCGCGCCAACCCCGCCAGTGACTGCCGCCGCGTAGCCGGCCACCGGACTGGCGTCCGCCATGAGCCAATAACTCGTCAGGAACCCGCTCACCACCCAGCCCAGCGTCGACCCCGATCGCACCAATGGAAAGTTGCGCTCGGGGTGTTCAATGTTTGTTAGCGTGATTGTCGCTAACAAACTCCAGGACGGACTGGCAATGATCGACTGCAGCAGCAACATGCCAATGAAGCACCACGGATTCAGGTGCCAATCCAAACACCCAAAGGCCAGTACCAGCGCGCCGGCCCCAGCCAGAGCCGACGCGGTGTAGAGCCGGTCCGCCGGCACGTGTTGGTCGGCCAGCGCGCCGCTGATGAGCGGGGAAATCAACGCCCCGAGCGGCACCATCATGAAGGCCCACGCCACCCAGTCACTCATGCCCTGGGCGATGAGGATATTGGTCAGGGCCGGATACCAAAACCCCGGTGCCATCCCTTGAAAAAAATACACCAGCCACAGCCTGGCAAACACCATCCCGCTTTTTGCTTGTCCTGCTTGCACACGCTCCACGGCGGCCTTGTAGCTCCGACCCCGCCACAATGCCAGCGCGATGTGCCACCCGGCTCACCCGTGGCTTCAAATTTCCGGGCCCGGCCAGTGTTCCAGTTGTCGCTGGACAAGTGTTCGGGATCAGCACCGGGTGTATGGCAGGACGGTGTTCACCCCCTGTGGCCGCCGCACCCGACGCCGACCTCCGCCGCAGCGCGACAAATGGATGGTCCGATCGGACCATCCATTTGTCGCGGTCAAGGCACCTGGCATGTAGCGTGCCGCAGGCTGGCGAAAATTCCGGATTTTTTTCTTGCCCGTCTGCCACTTCTGGAGTTTGTTCTTAGGAACACTGTTCATAAAGCTATGCAAAACCAACTCACCCAACGCCAACAGGAAATCGTCGAATACTTGCGCGAGAGCCAGCGCACCAAGGGCTACATGCCTTCGACGCGGGAAATCCAACGCGACTTCGGCTTTGCCAGCCAGACGGCGGCGATGAGCCACCTGCGCGCACTCGAGCGCAAAGGGGTGATCCAACGCAGTGCCAACAAGGCCCGCGCGGTGATTTTCCCTGAGGTGATCGACCGCGCCCAGATCGTTGACATCCCGATCTACGGGCGCATCGCCGCCGGCCTGGCACAAGATGTCGAAGCCCAACCCGAAGGCAGCATTTCCATCGACATCGAGACCCTTGGCATAGCCCGCCATGCGCGCACCTTCGCCCTGCGGGTGCGTGGCGACTCGATGATTGAGGCGCACATCTGCGATGGCGACACCGTCATTCTGGAACTCCGCGAACCGCGCAAAGGCGACATCGTCGCGGCCCTCATAGATGGTGAAACCACCCTCAAACGCTATCTCACCACCAAAGGCAAACCATTCCTGCGTGCGGAAAACCCAAACTACCCGGACCTCATCCCCGCCCGCGAACTCGTGATCCAAGGCGTGCTGATCGCCCTCATCCGTCACGCCGCGTAGCGCTTGGCGCCACCCCTCGCCGTGGAATCCCGGTCGCCTGGATCTAATAACCGATAACCGATAACCGATAACCGATAACCGCCGAGTCACTTGGCGCGCAGTCAGGCCGGGGAATGGAGCGACGACACTCATGTCGTCGGTCTTTGTAGGCGCGTTCGTGAGAACGCGGGGTCGGGTGAGGAAGAACCTGCCGCAGGATGCGGCAGGCGGCACGCTGGAAGCGTGCGCCACCCCACGTTAGAACGCGGGGGGTAAAGGTGAAGCGGACCAAGAAACCACAGAGAAGAACTGATTACACTGATTTCACTGATTGGTTTAGAATTTAGAACGCGGAGCGAGCGCTAGCGAGCACGGAAAAAACCGGCGCAGCCCTAACTGGCATGGCACCGCGAAGCGGGGCAATTTAGTGCTTAGAATTTAGTGCTTAGAATTTAGGATTTTCTTCCCGCAGGATGCGGCAGGCGGCACGCTGGAAGCGTGCGCCACCCATCGTTAGAGTGCGGGGGGTGGAATGATGAGTAACGGGCGCCACCGTTACCCGCGTTGCATTGTCGATGAACGCGTTTATGGTATCGTGCAATGAAGGTATTAATGTTGTATCCGGAGTTTCCCGACACCTTTTGGAGTTTCAAGCACGCGCTGAAGTTTGTGAGCAAGCGCGCCAGTTTCCCCCCGCTCGGGTTGCTGACCGTTGCTGCGATGCTGCCGCGAGAGTGGGACAAGCGCTTGATAGACCTCAACATTGCGAGCTTGGGTGATGGGGATCTGGCGTGGGCCGATTTGGTTTTTGTCAGCGCGATGATTGCGCAACGCGAGTCGGTGCGGGCGGTGCTGGCGCGCTGCCGCGCGGCGGGCAAGACCGTGGTGGCCGGTGGTCCCCTGTTCACCAGTGAACACGCGGACTTCGATGGCGTGGACCATTTCGTCCTCAACGAGGCGGAGGTGACCTTGCCCGGGTTTTTACGCGACCTGGCGGCCGGCCAGGCCAAGCCGCTCTACACCGCGACGGATTTCCCGAGCCTGCACGAAACGCCGGTGCCGCTGTGGCAATTGGCCGATCTGCGCCGCTACGGCTCGATGTGCATCCAGTATTCGCGCGGTTGCCCGTTTGACTGTGAGTTTTGCGATGTCACCGCCAAATTCGGCCACCGCAGCCGCACCAAATCGGCGGAGCAAGTGCTGGCCGAGCTCGACGCGCTGGCCGCAGCGGGTTGGCGCGGATCG
This sequence comes from Luteolibacter sp., assembly GCA_044351705.1. Lineage (GTDB taxonomy): Bacteria > Verrucomicrobiota > Verrucomicrobiia > Verrucomicrobiales > Akkermansiaceae > Luteolibacter. The sequence goes on from JBILFE010000334.1 coordinate 3,323, forward strand.
GTGTTCTTCGTCGATGACAACTTCATTGGCAACAAGCGGCGCTTGCGCGAGGACTTGCTGCCCGCACTCACCGCCTGGCAACGCCAGCGGCGCCATCCCTTTTCCTTCTACACCGAGGCGTCGATCAATCTGGCCGACGACGCGGCGCTGACGCGGGCGATGGTCGATGCCGGCTTCAGCACCGTGTTCATCGGCATTGAGACCCCGGAGGAAGCCGGCTTGGCCGAATGCAACAAGAACCAAAACCGCGGCCGCAATTTGCTAGAGGACATCAAGCGGCTGCAACGCGCCGGGCTGGAAGTGCAGGGCGGCTTCATCGTGGGTTTTGATTCGGACACCCTGTCGATATTCCGGCGGCAACTTGAGTTCATCCAGCAGAGCGGGATTGTCACGGCGATGGTGGGCATGCTCACCGCATTGCCGGGCACCAAGTTGTTTGAGCGGTTGCAACGTGAGGGGCGGCTGCTCGGGCCGTCGAGTGGCAACAACGTCGATGGCACCACCAATTTTCTGACCCGCATGGACCTGCAAACCCTGCGCGACGGCTACCGCAACCTGATGGCCACGCTTTATGAACCAGGGCCGTATTACCGGCGGGTAAAGACGTTTCTGCGCGAATTCCATCCGCCCAAAGTGGCGTTGCGGTTTGATCCGAATTCCTACGCCACCTTTCTCCGCTCTGCGGTGCGCCTCGGGCTCATCGGGCGCGAGCGCTATCAATACTGGAAACTGCTGGCATGGACCTTGTTCCGGCGGCCGTTGTTGCTGCGCACGGCCGTGACGCTCGCCATATACGGCCATCACTTCCGCCGCTGTGCCGCCGCCCTGGCGGGTTAGCGCTGATAGATCGGCAGGAAGTGGTTTTTGACGGCGAGGGCGAGCACGGCGAGCGAAGTGACGTAGGTTTTGCCGCCGTGGCCCATCTCATCGTTATCGGGACCCTGCCACCAGCCCTCGCGTTGTTGGAGGGGCAGCAAAATGGCGGGAACGAGGCGTTCCGCGGCTTCGGCGTATTTGCCGCCGCGTTGGTACATCCCCTGCGCGTAGTAATACAGGGTGTAGAAGAACCAGCGTTTATCCGTTTTGAAGTCGACTTGGAACAACAGATTGCCGGCGGCGAGGGTTTCCTCGGCTTCATACTGGCCGCAAACCTGCATCGCCAAAAGACCTTCCGCCGTGGTGGAGATGGTGGTGCCCGGTGACGAGTAACCAAAACCGCCGGGGATGTTAGGTCCGCGCTTGCCACCCACCGGCATGTACATGCGTTTCATGTATCCGACGACGTTGTCAACCGCCTGGCGGGGCACCTCGATGCCGGCGTTTTGGGCGGCACGCAGGGCCATGGTCTGCCAACAGGTCACCGACAAATCCGCGCCCTGGCTGTCGGGTTCGTAATGCCATCCACCGGTGTTCATCCGGTCCTTGCGCATGCCCTGGGCACGCAGGATCAACTCCACGCCCAGCTTGCACTTGTCGCGGACCGCGGCGTCCTGCTTG
>JBILFE010000335.1:0-4814 GCA_044351705.1 Luteolibacter sp.
CTCTTGCGCATCGACGCTCACAGAGCGCCGCTACAATGCGTCCCTGGCGCGGCCTTGTAGCGGCGGTCTGCGACCGTCGCAGGCGCATGCACAAGCGCATCTCTTGCGCATCGACGCTCATAGAGCGCCGCTACAATGCGTTCCTGGCGCGGCCTTGTAGCGGCGGTCTGCGACCGTCGCAGGCGCATGCACAAGCGCATCTCTTGCGCATCGACGTTCAGGGAGCGGCGTTCATGGACTGCTCCTTGGCGACGGAGGCGAGCACGTCCTCGCGGATGCTCACGCCTTGGCGCTTGCTCCACCACAGCACCACCGGCGAGGCGATGAAGATCGAGGAGAAGGTGCCAATCACGATGCCGATGAAGATGATGATGCCGAAGTCGCGCAGCGCGGCCCCCCCCAAAAAGGAGAGGATGGCCACGCTCATGAGCGTGGCACTGGACGTGAGCAAGGTCCGCGACAACGTCGCATTGATCGCCTCATTCATGATTTTCTCCACCGATTCAGTTCGGTACAGCAGCATTTCACGCACCCGGTCAAACACCACGATCGTGTCGCTGATGGAGTAACCGGCGATGGTGAGAACGGCACCAACGTGAATGAGGGACAACTCACCACCCATGAGAACCACCATGCCAACACAGATGATGACGTCATGGAAAATGGCGACAAAGCCGCCCAAGGCAAATGAAAACTCAAAGCGTGCGGTCATGTAAATGATGATGCCGATGAATCCCATGGCGATGGCAAGGAGCGATTGGACGAGGAATGACCGGCCAATGAGCCCCGAGACTTCTTCCTGGCTGGCATCTATCGCATAGTCGGTGGTTTGGCTCACATTCTTGCCGAGCGCCGGGATGGCTTCACTCAGTTTGGTGGTTAGAGACGCGGCGTCCGCAGTGGTGCAGTGCACCGTCAACTGGGTATAAGTGGCCAGGCTGTCAGCCTTGGCGGTGGCGGCCTTGGCGAGATTGCCCTTATTGTCATCAAGGACCTTTTGGACTTGGTCGAGAGGTGCCTTGCCGTCCTTGCCCAGCAGGAAGGTGATGTTGGTGTTGCCGCCTTTGGTGCCAAGCGCCGGAATCGTTGCCCGCAGTTGCTTGGTGATGGCTGGCGCATCCTTGCTGGCGCAGCGCACCGTGAGCAGGGTGCCAGTGGTCGGATTGCTTTCCTGTTGCGGATAGGCGGCCTTCGAAAGCTGCATGCCATCAATCGCCTTTTGCACGTCTTCAAGCGGAATTTTGGTGTCGCCTAACAGGAACATGATGCGTGTGCCACCCGTGAAGTCGATGCCCAGCGCGCGCTCGCCGCGATACGCAAAAGCACCGATGGACATGACGATGGTGACCAGCGCGGCGCCGATGGCGATACGCCGTTTGCCCAGGAAATCATAGTGGGTGGACTTGATGAGGTCGAGGAAGGTGAGCTTTTTCCACCAATTGAAATCCACGCCCCAGCGGAAGATAACGCGGGTGACCAGGATCGCAGAAAACAAGGATGCGGTGACGCCGATGGTGAGGGTCACGGCAAAGCCCTTGATGCTGCCACTGCCCAACCAGAACAGGATGATCGCCGTGATGAGCGAGGTGATGTGGGAGTCGAAAATGGCGCTGAAGGCGCGGTCATACGACGCTTCGATGGCATTCTTGATGGATTTGCCGGCGCGCATTTCTTCACGCAGGCGTTCGTAAATCAGCACGTTGGCGTCCACCGCCATGCCGATGGTCAAGACCATGCCGGCAATGCCTGGCAGAGTGAAGGTGAAACCAAACATGGCCATCACGCCAAACAAAATCATCGTGTTGACGATCAGGCCGACAATGGCAATCAAACCCGACACATGATAATAAATCAGCACAAACAGGAAGGTTATGCCAAGGGCGAGTAAGCCCGCAACGAGTCCTTGTTTGACCACTGCGGAACCGAGGGTGGGGGAGACATTGCGCATTTCATCGACGACAAGCGCGTTTTCCAGCGGGTTCATCAGCGCGTTGGCTAGGCTTTGCACCTCGCCGGGTTCGCGCAGCCCTTCCACAATGAAGTTTTTCCCCAAGGGCACCTGATTGACCACCGGCGCGCTGATGACGGTGTTATCCAGAACGATGGCGATGCGATCCCGTTGCGGGGTCATGTTCTGGGTCAGCGCGATCATCTTATCAGTTCCCTCGTTGTTGAGGGTGATGGAAACCGCATCGGCCTGTTGCGGTGAGGGGGTGGCCAGCGCAATGTCCTTGCCGCCTAGGGCGACGCGGCGGCTCAGCAGGATGGGCGTGGTCATTTCGTTGCCGTCCGCATCCTTGTGCTTGTACACGAACGCCTTGTAGCCCGGGACGATTTCCGCGCCAGACTCGACGCGAGTCGCGAGGTTCTTGCCGTCAGGACCCGCTTCCTCATTGCGCGGGCTCACTTGGCGCAGTTCAAGCTTGGCCACCTTTTCGAGTTGGGTGCGAATCCGGCTTGATTCTTCCGGTTCGACGCCAGGCATTTGCAAAATAATGCCGTTGGTCCCTTGGCGGGCGATGAGCGGTTCGGCCTGGCCCATGTTATTGAGTCGCTTTTCAATGACCATGATCGCTTGCTCGACTTGCGACGCGGTGATCGGCATTTCTGCGCCATCGGGGTCAGTCTTAGGCTGGATGTGCAACGTGAATGATGAACCTCCAAGAATGTCGATGCCGCCCTTGAGGCGGTCTTTTGGCGGATAGACCGAGAGCAGGCACAGCGCGCAAACGCCGATGGTCAGGACCGTGCCGACGTTGCGCTTGCGGCGCTCGATTTCCGTGGCGAAATACCAGAAAAACAGCAGCATCAAGATCAGTCCGACCACAAACAGGGTCAGCGAATCTTCGTAAAAGGACTTGGCGTTAACGGCGGCGAGGAGCATGGCAGGGGGAGTCTGGGGTGTGGAGGGCGCAACTTGCTTACTTGGCTTCCTTTTTGTGAACGACGGCGACGGCGGGTTTGTCAAACTCGATCATGGTGGCTTCCGCCACTTTGATGACGACAGTGTGTTCCTTGACGTTGTGGACGATGCCGTGAATGCCGGAGGTGGTGACCACCTTGTCGCCGGTTTGCAAGCCGGCGATGCGAGCGGCCATTTCCTTGCGCTGGCGTTGTTGCGGGCGGATGAGCAGGAAATAGAACATCACAAACATCAGGCCCATCATGACCAACGGGTTGCCCAAGAGTCCGCCGATGCCGTTGGGGGGAGCGGCGGCGTCGGCTGGGGCGGCGGCAAGGAGGGTGAAAATGGCTGGGAACGAGGTCATGGTGATGGGGGGTGGGTGTAGCGTTGGATGAAGCGGTCTTTGAATGTCTGGAAGGTGCCAGCGGAGATGGCCTCGCGCGCATCAGCAACGAGGCGGAGGAAGAAATGCAAATTATGGAAGGAAAGCAATCGCAAAGCGAGAATTTCGCCAGATCGGAACAAGTGGCGGAGGTAGGCACGGGAAAACCGGGCCACATGCGGGTGGGCGCTTTCGCACACCGGGCGGGGATCTTTGGCGTGGATGAGGTTCTTGATGTGGATCGGCCCGTCAAGGGTAAAGGCGATGCCGTGGCGGGCCACCCGGGTGGGCATCACGCAGTCGAACAGGTCCACCCCGCGGGCAATCATCTCCAAAATTTGGGGCGGGGTACCCAGTCCCATGGCGTAACGCGGCTTGGCGTGTGGCAAAAACGGGACCGCATGGTCGATGGCACGGAACATTTCGTGTTCCGGTTCACCCACGGAAACCCCGCCGATCGCGTACCCGTCGAAGTCCAGCGCGACGAGTTCGCGCGCGGATTGTTCGCGCAGATCCGCGTACACCGAGCCTTGGACGATACCGAAATGGTGTTGGCGGCCGCTGCCGGAGCGGGGGTCGTTGGCTACGACCCAGTCTTTGCAGCGTTGTGCCCAGCGGCTGGTGAGGGCCAGAGACTTGGCGGCGTAGGCCTCATCGCAGGGGTAGGGCGGGCATTCATCAAAAAGCATGGCGATATCCGCGCCGAGGGCCGCTTGGATGTCCATGCTGAGCTCCGGGGTGAGCAACATTTTCGAGCCATCGAGATGGTTTTGGAAGCGCACGCCGTCTTCGGTGATTTTGCGCAGTTTGGCCAGCGACCAAACTTGGAAGCCGCCGGAGTCCGTGAGCATCGGCTTCTGCCAGGTGGTGAAAGCGTGCAACCCGCCAAAGTTCCGGATCAACTCATGACCCGGCCGCAGCCACAGGTGATAGGTGTTGCCGAGGATGATTTGCGCACCGAGTTCCTCCAGCTCGGCAGGGTGCAGGGTTTTTACCGAACCCTGCGTGCCCACAGGCATGAACATCGGCGTCGCCACCGTGCCATGTGGCAAGTCCAACTCCCCGCAGCGGGCGGAACTGCCAGGGTCGGTGGCTTGGACGGTGAATGACATGCAATGACGCGCTCCTATAACCGCAGATCACTTTCCGGCCAAGCCGAATCCGCTCACTTTTACTACTACCCCAAAAAATTCCGGAATTTCGGCAACTTTCCGCCCGTTCCCGGGTACTTAATCGCATCTGAAAATATTTTTTTGATAATTTAATGATCGTGAATATATTCGCGCCAGCTTTGCCCTGGGTTGCCAGGCATCGTTGCAGGATCTCAGTAACCACCAACCTAACAAACGAAACCAAATACCAATATGAAATCAACACTCAGCGTGCTGTTTGCCGCGTGCATCATCGCCCCGCTTGCCATGGGTTCCCCATCTGACAAGAAATCGGACACCATCAAACCAGCCGATGCCATCCTGGCCGATTGTGGCAAGTGCAAAGGTGACAAGAAGGATGCCGAAAAGGACAAAG
>JBILFE010000336.1:0-4809 GCA_044351705.1 Luteolibacter sp.
CACTGACATTGGCGCGGACGCAAGCGTTAGAAGTAAAAGAACACTCATCGGTCAGGGCCTGTCGGCGCGGCAAGCGGGATTCGGGGCCGCCCGCCCGGGACGGCGAAACTCAGATGGTCATGGCATTGAAACCGCCATCGACGACCAATTCGATACCGGTGATGAAGGACCCGGCCCTGCTGGAAGCCAGCAGCAGGGTGGCGCCGATGAGTTCTTCGGTGTTGCCAAAGCGCGAGGCCGGGGTCTGGCGCAGTATATCCAGCACCCGGGATTCATCCAGCACCTTGCGGTTTTGTTCGGCCGGGAAAAACCCGGGCACCAGGGTGTTGACGCGGATATCCTTGTCGGCCCATTCGCGCGCGAGATTGCGGCTGAGGTTGTGCACCGCCGCCTTGGAGGCAGAGTACGTGAACACTCGCGAGAGCGGCGTGAGCCCGGTGATGGAACCCAAATTGATGATGGATGCCGGGTGGTTGGCATCCACGAAATACTCGCCGAAGACTTGGCACGCGCGGAACACGGCGGCGAGGTTGGTGTCGATGATGCGCTGGAATTCCTCCTCGGTGACGTCCAGAAAGGGCGTGGCGGAGTTGGTGCCGGCACCGTTGATGAGGATGTCGACTTGGCCGGAGCGCCCCAACACGGTGTCGAGCATTTTTTCCAGGGAATCGCGGGAGGTCACATCCACTGGCACGAAATAGCCTTTGCCGCCGTGGGAGGCGATTTCAGTCAGGCGTTTTTCGGCTTTTTCCGGGATGCGGCCGCCGAGGACGACTTCGGCCCCGGCGCGGGCGAGGCCGACGGCCATGGTGCCACAGAGTTCGCCGGTGCCGCCAATGACGACGGCGGTTTGGCCGGAGAGGTCGAACAGGTCTTTGAGAAATTGGGCGGTGTGCATGGCCGATAGCATGGCTTGTCAATGGGTTCTGCCAAGTGCGAAATTGCAGCAAATGAGGATTGTCGGTGGGCGGCGCATCTGGCAGCCTGGCGCAGTGGCGATGGATTTGAAGATTCCTTGGTTGGCAACAGCCTCACCGCGCCGGCGATGGTTGGTGGGGGTGTCCGGTGGCGCGGATTCCGTGGCGTTGCTGCATTTGCTGGTGCTCGGCGGCCTGCGCAAGTTGGTGGTCTGCCACCTCGATCATCGGCTGCGTGGCCGGGCATCGACCGCAGATGGGCGCTTTGTGCAAAAGTTGGCGGCCGGGCTGGGTTTGGCCTTTGAAATCCAACGCGTGGATGTGGCCGGCTTGGCGCGGCAGCGGGGGGAATCGGTCGAAACCGCCGCGCGTTGGGCCCGCCATGAATTTTTTGCGGCATGCGCCCGGAAGCACCGCTGCCGACGCTTGATCCTGGCCCATCATGCCGACGATCAGGCTGAGACCTTGCTGTGGAACCTGTTGCGCGGGTCGCACGGGCTCAAGGGTATGCGTGGCGAGCAGCGGATGGCCACGGAGGCGGGCGGCGTGCTGGAGATCAGCCGGCCTTTGTTAGGGGTGCGGCGCGGCGATTTGCGGGCCTGGCTCGTCGAGCATGGCTGGCATTGGCGCGAGGATGCCAGCAATGGCGAGGCCGTGGCAGTTAGAAACCGTCTCCGCCATGAGGCGATGCCGTTGCTTTCCGCCATTGCCGGGCGCGAGGCGCCGGCGATGCTGGTGCGAGCGGCCGCCGCCGATGAGGAGGCGCGGGAGATTCTCGCCTGGGCGTTGGATCAGGCGCAGGTCATCGATCCCCAAGGGCGCTTGCACCTGCCGGCGTTGCGGGAACTGCCGCTGGCCTTGCAGCGGGCTGCGATGCTGCGGTATTTAACAAACCAGGGCGTGAGAGGGCTGGACCGGGCCGTGCTTGAGCGGGCCATGAGCCTGGTGGGGACGGGCGGTGGGTCGGTGGTGAACCTTCCCGGCGGGGGCCGCTTGCGCCGCCGGGAAGCCCGGGTGTTTGTGGATGAATGAGGCGGTTTTTTTGATAGATCGGTGCCTCTCGGCATTCCGTATTTGAAATATTAACGGATTTTCGGAAAATATCCGTGCCTCCCGGTCAAAAATTCGCATCAATGTCTGTGGAGCCGGGCATGCGTCAGTGTGTGCCTCACCCTCATTTCCCATGTCAGCCGCATCCATACAAATTCTCCATCAGGAACGCCTGCCTCAAAGCGGCGTGCTGGTTATCCCCGGACGCCTCGATTTTTCGCTGCTGCTGCACCTCGAAAAATTGTTTGCGGGGCGTAAGATCACTTGGCTCATTGAGGAGCATGCGCACTATGATCCTGGAATTCGCGGGTTTCTTGAGCGATCCAACTCCGGGGTGGCCTTTTCCGCGGAAGATGCGGCACCGGCCGTTGCCGGCAACCAGCTCAAGGGCCTGCTCGCCGATGGCGGCGTCATCATCTATGTGCCTGGTCTGGTGACTTGTCGCAACGGCAGCGCTTGTCACATCCCCTCGTCCCACCTTGAGGTGATGTGTGGCTTTGGCTTGCCAGTGCTGCCGCTTGCCATTGATGTGCCGCAGGAATCGTGCCTGAGCATCGAGCGGGCCTCGATGTTGCCGCAAGCCGTCATCTCGATTGGTGAAATCATAGCGGCGGGGACTGCCAGTGTCGCCGCCTTTCAGCAGAACCTGTATGCCGCCGCGGAAGATGCTTATTCGACGAGGGCCTTGCTCAAGGGGTCATTGGCAATGGCTCTGTTAGAAGGTCTCAAACGCCATGGCTCGAAAAACAAGATTGTCGATGGCGCGGATGACACCGAACTGACATTCGAGCGCGTGCTGCCGGCGGTCATCGCGTTTTCAAAAGTCATCAAGCAAGAAACCGACAAAGCCCGGGTTGCCATTGTGCTGCCGCCGGGTAAGGCCGGTCTCATTGCGAATCTTGCGGTGCTATTTGCCGGCAAAACCCCGGTGAATCTGAACTTCACTGCGGGTCACGAGGCCATCATGTCCACCATCCGCCAAGCGGATGTGGATCGCTTCATCACTGCCGATCCCTTTGTGCGCAAGATTTCATCGTTTCCGTGGCCGCCCAACCGTGATTTGATATTGATCGAGCGGGAACTGCCGGCATTGAAGAAGAAAATCATCAAATGGGCGGTGCTCACCAAGTTGCTGCCAGTGCGATGGCTTGGCCGTTGGCTTGGTCTCAACCGGAGGAAGGGAGATGACGAGGCGGTGTTGCTGTTTACCTCAGGGTCATCCGGTGAGCCCAAGGGCGTGGTTCTGAGTCACCGCAACATCCTGGCCAATGTCTGCCAGTTCAGCACCCGCATCGAGGTGCCGTTTGGTTCTTCGATTCTCGGTTCGTTGCCATTGTTCCATTCGTTTGGCTGCACCGTCACGCTCTGGTTTCCTATCCTCGAAGGCGTCAATCTCATCACCTATCCCAGCCCGCTTGATACCAAACGCCACGCGGAACTCATCGCCTTCCACCAGATCAATATCCTGCTGGCCACGCCCACTTTCCTGCGCGGCTATATGAAGCGTGTCGATCCCGCCCAGTTGGCATCCCTGCAACTCGTCGTCACCGGTGCCGAGAAGTTGCCGCGCTTGTTGGCCAGCGCGTTTGCGGACAAATTCAAGATCCGCCCGCAGGAGGGGTATGGCCTGACTGAAACGTCGCCGGCCACCAACTTCAACCTGCCCGATCCCCACCCGGAACATGACACCGCCATCATGCCATCCTCGCGCGAGGGCTCGGTTGGGCAACTGCTGCCGGGGCTTGCGATCCGTCTCACCGATCCGGTCACCGATGGGGTTGTCCCGCTCAACCGCCAGGGCATCATCTGGTTCAAGGGCCCCAACATTTTCAACGGCTATCTCGGAAATCCCCAGAAATCCGCCGAGGTGTTAGTCGATGGTTGGTTCAGGACCGGCGATGTCGGGCGCGTGGATGCCGACGGCTTCCTCTACATCGAAGGCCGCCTGTCGCGTTTTTCCAAGATCGCCGGCGAAATGGTTCCTCACGAAACGGTGGAAGCCGCCATCAGCAAAGTCCTCGGCCTCGATTCCGAAAGCGAACGCAAAATTGCGGTTGTCGGTATTCCGGATGAACATAAAGGCGAAGCCATCCTGTTGTTATCCACCATTGTCGGAACGGCCCTCGAACAGGAATGCATTCATCTGCGCTACAAGCTTTTGGATGAGGGCGTGCCATCCCTCTGGTGCCCCAAACAAATCATCTTCGTGCCGGAAATCCCCGTGCTTGCCTCTGGCAAGCTCGATCTCAAATCCTGCGAGTCCCTCGCCCAATCCGCAGCCGTCGCGCGCGGCTAGCAGGTGGCGGACCGAGACGATAGAAGCGACACCGCAGCGCCCATTCTTTGACCGACGACTTACCTTTGCCATGACCAACCGCATTGACACCACCTTCGCCCGTCTGCGTGAAGTCCATCAAAAAGCCTTCATTGCCTATGTTGCCGCCGGCGATCCTGATTTCCAGACATCGCTTGAAGTGATCAAAGGTCTGGCGGACTGCGGGGCGGACATCATCGAGTTGGGGTTGGCGTTTTCCGATCCATTGGCGGACGGTATCGTCAATCAGATGGCGGCGGAACGGGCGCTCAAAGCGGGCATGACCACCGCACGCGCGCTGGAATTGATCCGGCTGTTTCGGCAGACCCATCAAACCCCGATTGTGCTCTTCACCTATCTGAACCCGGTCTTCACTTACGGCTTTGAGGCGTTCCACCGTGATGCCGCCGCTGCAGGGGCCGATGGCATCCTCCTGCTCGACCTGCCACCCGATGAGGCGGCCATCAATCCGGATCTGGCGGGGGGGGGCAGCCTCGAGCACATTCGCCTGATTGCTCCGACCACGCC
>JBILFE010000339.1:0-4794 GCA_044351705.1 Luteolibacter sp.
GTCTTCGCGGCCATGTGCTCATCTGCGGGTTAGGTCGCAAGGGCTATGAGTTGGCCCGACAGTTCATGCCGACGAGTAAGGTAGTGATCATTGAACGCGATGAGAACAGCGACTATGTCCGCACCTGCCAGGATGGGGGAGCGCATGTTTTGCTCGGCGACGCAGCCGATCCACATCTGCTGCGCAAAGCGCGCGCCGCCCACGCCAGCGAGGTCTATTTGCTCACCGGCTCCGACGGGGCGAATTTCTCGGCGATGATGGGACTGGCGCACTTGAAGGAGGAAAGTGGTTCCGAGCTGGCCCATCCCAAGGTGTGGCTGCATGTGAACGCGCTGGAAATGTGCTCGTTCCTGCGCGACGGAAAAGTTCTCCGCACCGTGCGCCAAGTTGTCGACTTCGAGGTGATCAGCTTGTTCGAAGTGGCCGCCCGGGATTTGGTCGTCAACCATCTGATTCCCCTGTTGCCGGTGCGCCCCGGTGATCCGCGGCAGTTTCACCTGATGCTTGTCGGCTGCGGTCGGATGGGGCAGACCATCGTGCGCAAGCTGGTGCAAACCGCGGTAACAGTGGGCGGCAGACGCCCGAAGATCACAGTGTTTGCGATTGATGCCGGGGCGGATTTGAAGCGCATGGAGGGCGAGGTGCCGGGCATCCACGCCTGCTGCGATCTCGAAATCTGCTCGAGTGATATCCTCTTGAGCAGCACCCGCACTCAACTGATGAACGCGGTTCAGGCCACCCGTGAGGCTGGCAATGTTGCCGCAGTCTGCCTCGCGGTGGACAGCCAGTATATCAACCTGAGTGCCGCCCTCCGCTTGGCCAGCGATTTTGGTGCGAAACAGATGGCGGGAGTCCCCTTGTTTGTCCGTCAGATCGAGTCCGAAGGCTGGAGCGCATTGGCCGACGATCTTTCCGCGCAGCAAGAGGGGGCTTACCGAGTCGTCCGGAGTTTTGGCCAGTTGCCACAACTCTGCCAACGGGACTCCCTGCAGCAGTGCCGTCTCGATGCGATGGCGCGCGTCCTGCACGAGGCCTATCTCGCCGGTTGCCAGCCCCTGAATCCGGCCAAGGCTTCCCATCAACCGTGGGACAAACTGGATTGGATATTCCGGCAGTCCAATCGGAACGCCGCCGATCATATCCGGGTAAAACTGCGCACGCTGGGGCTGGATTGGGCGGAAGCGGCCGCCGGCGCGCCAGTCGCATTCAACCCGGATCCGGATGAACGGATGCTGCTGTCCAAGCTGGAGCACTGCCGCTGGGTGGTCGAAAAGGAATTGTTCAACTGGTCCGCGGGCGATCAAACCGACTACGACCGGAAAATCCACACCTGTCTGGTCGAATGGGACAAACTCGGAGACGCGGAAAAACAGAAGGATATGGACCAGGTGAACGCCCTTGCCGGAGCCATGCGGGCGGGCGGATATGCGATGATTGAGGAGGGGGCGGAGATGCCATGAAACGACTCCTTGCCATCGACGGCGGTGGAATCCGGGGCGTGCTGGCCGCCACACCCACCTCTGAATACGACATCTTCATCTCCTACGCCCATCAGGGCGACCACTCCTCCCGCGAGGCGGTGAGCGCATTGGTCGGTCGACTGCACTCCGAACTGGAGACCGATTTCCGCCAGCGCTTTGGTCGCAATCTGGACATCTTCTTCGACAAGGAGGATCTTCAGGACTTCGATCACTGGCAGGTCCGCTGCCATCGCGCCTTGCGCTCGTCGCGTTTTTTCATTGCCTGCCTGTCCCATAGCTACCTGCGTAGCGATGCCTGCCGCTGGGAGTGGGAGGAGTGGTGCAAGCATGAAGTCGAACGGGGCATGTCCGGACAAAGCGCCGCCTCGCTCTGGTTCGTGAAACTCGAGGATCTCGACTCCCCCGACGATGCCGAGCGACTTCGCGAGTGGCAGGGCAACTTGCGCCAGCGCTTCCACATCCAGTGCCACGAGTGGCGGCACGATGATCCCGCCAACTTCCTTGACACCTCGGCCCGGGCCGAATTGCAGCAGCTCACCGAATTTGTCGCGCAGCGCCTGCGCCTGCTCGCCTCGGATCGCGCCCGCCGTGGCAACCTGCCTTGGCCGAATGCCAACTTCGTAGGCCGGGCGCCGGAACTGGCCCGCCTGCGCGCCGCTTTGCTTGACGCATGCAGGAGTTCGAGACGCTTGTCAAGAATGTGCGCTCCCTGTCGAAAACGGGGAATATAGAAATGATTCAACCGCTGGCAGAATTCCTGATCACGAACGGAAACTATCAGCTCCAATCTGGCCTGCTGAAGGAGGCAGACAAGGCATTCGAGGAAGCCATTGAGATACTGGAGTCACTGCTGAATACCGGGGATATAAGCGATTCTCGGAAAGGAGGAACGATCATTATTGTAGGTCTTCCGCCGGCAAGGCAGATCAAGGGCGAACTGGCTCGAGCCCTACAGAATCAGAGCCAGGTGCGGTTGTTGCAGGGCGACAACAACTTGGCGGGGTTGCTTTACAAAACCAACCGGCTGGCGGAGGCCGAACCGCTTTATCGCCGCGCCCTCCAGATTGATGAGCAAAGCTACGGGCCGAACCATCCGGATGTCGCCATTTCCCTCAACAGTTTGGCGGCGTTGCTTCAGGCCACCAACCGGCTGGCGGAGGCCGAACCGCTGATACGCCGTGCGCTGGAGATATTGACGACAAGTCTGGGCGGTTCGCATCCGAACACTCAAACTGTTGCCGACAACTACGCCAGGCTACTGCGAGCCATGGGCAAGCCAGAAGCGGAAATCAGCAAGGTCCTGAGCGAATTAGGCAGCAATCTCGCTGGGGCGGGTGGACAGGCTGCTAACAGCCCCTCGGCCAAGCTCCTCGCCGTCATTGAAGAAATCATGAGGGATCAATCGAAACTTCAGGAGATAGCCGCCCGGCTTCAGCGCGAAGATCCCGCACTGTTCCAGGAACTCGTGCAATTCATCCAGAGCCAGCAGAAATAGCCCACGAAACACGAAATTGAAATCCCATGCCAAGCTGAGGGAATCACCGCTGGTCGATCATGACCTTGAGTTGGGATATGGGAATGCTCCTCGTTGGGCTTGGTGACGAAATCCCGTTGGGATTTGAAGATCCAATCCAGACGGGATTTTGTCTCACCGCCCAAGGTTGGCTCGCGGCGGGGTTCAACCCGCGAGCCCGGGTCCTGCGGAGGCGGCATCCAACGGCACCGCGCGAATCCCGTCCGCCAGGGCGTATTCCCGGTTGCCGGGATAGACGACCAGCAGTTCGGTTAGCTTCAGGTCGTCCATGGCGATGCGCATCGAGCGGGTCAGGCGCGGTGCATCCTGATATCCTGGCGTGCCACTGCTCATCAACTGCCTCGCCAGGGTGGTCTTCCCACACTGCCGCGGCCCAATCAATGCCACGATCGGCCCGCGCCCAAGCCCGGTCCGCACCCTCTCCAGATACCCATTGCGTGCAATCATGGTTGAAATCCTACACCGAAATTGGAGGATTTCAACCATTGTTTCTTGAATCGCGCACTTTTCCGAGAGTCACGGCTATCAGAAAACAGCCTTTGCCCATCGCGCGTGGGGCATCTATCTCCTTCCGATCGCTGATCACCGCCCATTTCCTCCCGTCATCATCAGCGCGATTTTCCGGAACGCGATGGCGGCTGGGTTTTCGAGTCCCTCGCGTTGCGGGTCATCGAACCAGACGATGATCAGGCTGGGTGTGCCGGAGTGTTCGAAGCCGCCGATGAACGAGGTTTCGATTTTGTCGCTGGTGTACTCCCGCATGTTAGGAGTGAGCTTCTGGACGATCCCGGTTTTGCCGGAGATCGGGAGGCCCTCGATGCGGGCGTTTTGGCCGGTGCCGGAATCGACGGCTTGGGTTAGAGTGTCACGCATCCAACGGGCGGTGGCGGGTTTGAGGATTTGCTTGGGGGCTGGCGGCGCGTCTGGTTCTATCAGATACGGTTCCGCCATGAGGCCGTCGTTGAAGAACACGGTGTAGGCCCGCAGCATTTGTAGCAGTGTGGCCGAGGATGCGTAGCCGATGGGGATGCGGGTGATTTCTCGATTGGACCAGGTGTCGCTTGGCGCGATTCTGCCGGAACTCGCACCGTTGAGCCCGGCGGAACATCGTTGGCCGAAATTCCAGCTTCCAAGTGCGCCATAGAGAGCCCGTTTGCCCATCATGACGCCGATTTTTCCCATGCCTATATTGCTGGAATGCGCCAGTATCCGGGCGGGAGTGAGGTCGCCAAATGGCGCGGCATCATGCAAGGGGTAACCCTTATGGAGCCAAGTTCCGTTTTCACAGAATATCGGGGTTTCCGGGTCCAGCACACCGGTATCCAGCGCGGAGGCCATCACCAGCGGCTTGATCAAACCACCGGGTTCGTGCATCTCAATCAGTGCCCCCCACCATTGCTCGCGGGTGGCAGCACTGGTGTTGTGGCTGCCGTGGGCGGCCGGAACCTGCACGGCTGAGCGGATGGCACCGGTGCGGGGATTCATGACGATGATTTGCACCTGGGTGGCCCGCGTTTCGAGCGCAGCGGCTTCGGCGATTTGTTGGACGGCAAGTTGAAGGCCATGATCCAGCGTGAGGCGCGCATCCAGGCCCGCCATGAGGTAGGGGTTTTGTAGCGCCTCCACTCCACACACGCCCTGGAAATCGCTCGCGCTTTCCCCGGATCGGACAAAGCCCATCAGATGCGCCATCGGCGCGGCAGCCGGGTATTCACGGGTCGGCACGGTCATGAAAGAGATTCCTTTGAGATTCAAACGTCGGATGGCCTCGGCGGTGTT
>JBILFE010000340.1:0-4784 GCA_044351705.1 Luteolibacter sp.
CCTTCGGGGAATTCAACTTGCTCGCCACTGCGTCAAAAACGAGGTCGTTTACTGAGTTCAGGGGTTGGTGCCGCCGCCATTTTGCTTGGTTGGGTAAGCTCTCAACCGGCGGCCACCAGCCAGGCGGGGGTCTGGGCAACAAAAACCCCCGGCAGCGGTGAGCGCTCCCGGGGGTTTTCCTCTATCTGGATGTTAGCCGAACTTGAGCGGCTCCCAACCCTTGCGGTAGACCTTGTTGAGGTGCTTGTTAGCCTCGTCATTTACGCCGTCGACGGACACTATCACAAGGCCGCGTGTTTCGACCCGAAACATGAGGCCTCCGATGGCACCGTGCGGGCCACGGCTACCGGGCACTTCTTCCGCTTGAACATGCGCACCCAGCACCTCAGTTGATCGTGCTGCTTTCAAGAGGCTCTCTGGAGCGAAGCCGTGGCCCGCCTGCGGGAAATCTGGACCCTGCCCGCATGAGAGTTTTCCACACCGATCATTGATCAAGCGACTACATCGAGTGCCTCGCGGAGTTGGATGGCTTGGAAGTGCTCGGATTGGTCGTCGATGCCGGGCAAGGCCAGGGAGTGGAAAATGTCGAATGACGAATTTGGAATGTCGAACTGATTGCCCCTCGGATTTCGCACTTGACCGTCGCACTTCGGCAGCCACGCCAATCAGATCAAGAAGGCGTGGGACCAAGCGCCTCAAGGCAGTTCGCCAGGGGAATGGCTTCGACCTTGTCATGGAGTCGGTGGCGTTCGCGGCCCTTGAATCCGCGGTGAAAACCGCGGATTCAAGGCGTTATGGGTTATTTGTTATTGGTTATTAGGGATTTACGACAGCATTTTCCTTCGCGCTTCATTTGACTCACTGGGTGAAAGAGGATCTTCGCCCGCACGGACAAAGGACTGCCTAGAAAGTCCCAATAACCCATAACAAATAACTTCTAACTTCCTAAAATCCGCGGTCGCAACCGCGAATTTTAGGGTTACCCGAGGAGCGAATCGAGGTCGGCGAGCAGGGATTGGATGAGGTGTGCGCCGCGTTGATCGCGGGAGCTGCGGAGTTCGTGGGAGACGCCGGCACGGATGAGCGCGGGCATGGCTTCATCGAGTGCCTCGCGGAGTTGGATGGCTTGGAAGTGCTCGGATTGGTCGTTGATGCCGGGCAAGGCCAGGGTTTCCGCGAAGCGGGTGATGGCGGCGAAGAGCGGCATCCAATCGACCCAGCGGGGAAAGGCGCTCTGCCCATCCGCCGGTGGAGGAAGCAGGAACTGCCAGTCCGCCGCGCGAACACGGAAGTGTTTCTCGCGGCCGTGGCGGACGGAGATGATCTGGGCGGATTCCTCCATTTCGTTGAGGATCTGCTGGATGGATTTGGAGAAGTAGCCGGTGGAGCGGGCGATGGCGGCGGGGTGGCCGGAATCGTGGGTGAGCAGCCAGGCGAGGATTTCCGCACGGGCGTTCACTCCGAGCAGCGCCCGCAGGGTGAAAATAAGAGTTTCCCGCGCGCGGGGATCGGGTGGCTGGCTCATGCCGCGGAGTTCGAGTTTTCCCCGCAACAGCCCGTGTTTTGCGAAGACCGGCTCCGCATCGCCGGAATGGATCGCGGGAGTGCCATCGCTGCGGATGAAGAGCGATTCCGGTGGGGAAGCCTCCGGAGCAGGATCGGCTAGGACGCGCCATTTGCGGTGGGCGACCTGCTGGCCGAGCGCTTCGGCGATGGCGGCGAGGACGCGCGGATCCGCGACACCGGGCCAGCTCCGGTGCAGGCCTTGGAGGCGTTGCAGGCTGATGCGACGGCCGAATTTTGCGAGCCAGTCGATGGATTCGTCCATCAACCGGGAGTCGTGGCGGCCGAAACGGGTGGTGGCGAGCAGCAGGGCCTCAGGATCGACGATCCAGTCGTCGGCCGGGCGCGGATAGCCCGCGACACCGATGGAGGACCATTGGTGCCAGAGCAGATCGACCACCCTCGTGGTGAGGCGGCTAAGAGAATCCTGGAATGAGGTCGGCATGTCCGAGTTCGTGGAGCAGGTTGCCACCACCAACGACCATCCAGACCGGGGCTGATTTTCCCGAGGTGAGGAAATCGTCAAGGAGTTCAAAGGCGGAGGCCAGGGCTGTCTCGTTCATCCGGGAGAGTGTTTATACATCTGATATGGATGTGTAAACAGTATTTTGAAAATGAAATTTGTGGGGTTACCCAGAGTGCTCCATTAAAAAACCCGCTTTGCCCACACCAATCAGATCAATTCGGCCCGGCACCAAGCGCCTCAAGGCAGTCTATCAGGGGAATGGCTTCGACCTTGTCATGGAGCCGGTAGCGTTCGCGGCCCGGATCGACGACCCAGGGGCGGTCGAGCGAAAGGTCGGCGAGAGCGGTGTGCTGTGACTGGGTCATGCGGTTCGAATCTGACCTTTACATGCAAAACCCCACCCTGATCTCCCCCAGCACCGCATTGACCGCGTCGCGGTCGGGCTCGTTGGAAAGCGGGGATTTCTCAAATGCCTTGCGGACATCGGACAGTTTATCTTCGGCAAGGCTGCGCTCCTTGCGCCGTCCCTCCACCTTCTTGCAGCCGTAATACCTGCCGGTCCGCGTGTTGCGATACAATCCGGCGACGTTCGGCACCTTGGCGTATTCCGAAGTTTGGGGCGACTCTTGTGGCGTGGAGGGCATGATTTTGACGGTCTTGTTCCTCCTCTATAATTTGGATGTTAGAGGGGTAAGCTGGCAAAAAAATGCGTTTCGTCCAAAAGCGCCAACATGACGCAGTGACTCAGACTGACTGAAATGGACTCATGTGGACACAATGCGACTCAATTGTTTTTCGCCTATCCGCTAGTTTATCAGATAGATCGGGTCAATTTGGCAAATTGTCCGGGGTGTCCGGCCCTGTCCGGGGTGGGCAGTATAGCGCTGATTTGCTGCTCATGCTCCCGAGTGCTGCACGGCAGTCGAAAGAGACGCTGCGGATGTTCCGCGACAGTGGGCGGTTCGCTACTTTTTTCCCACCCGAAGACGATGCTGGCTTGAACAAGGTTCTGCTCGAAGCCGTGCCGAACCTGGACACTAACGACATCGCTGAACTCGGTTATGCGGATGGCCGGATTTCGTTTCGGTTGATGTCATCAAACGACCCGGAATTGAATTGGAAGCTCGCACAAACACTGGTGGTGGACGTCAGCGATGAAGATCGGGAGCTGCTGCGCAAGAATGGAGAACCGTTTGACAGAAGTCTGTTTGAGAAGGTCTATCAGAGGGATTTCAATACGCTGGAGAAGGACACCGCATGGTATCTGGACGGCAAGGACTGCGTTTTCTGGTGGCACCGGATTGCCGTCCATCAGTCGTCCTATGGACTCCAAGGGTGGCAGCGAAACCGGGTTTATCCCGACTTCCTTGCCTGCATCCACGGCGTTGAGAAGGGGAAGTTCCGCTTCTCTGTTCTGGAAACCAAGGGCGATCACCTCAAGGGAAACGACGATACAGAATACAAGCAGAAGCTGTTCGACCTCTTGACCGCACATGCCTCGACCGCAATTCGTGCGGGTGATCTACGGCTGGGGGTCGAGTCCGAGCAAATGAACTTCACGATGCTGCTAGAGGATTCGTGGAGAGAGAAGCTGGAGAACGCTGTTCGATAACGATGTAAAACAGTATGACCAGCCTACCGCTGCCCTGCTTCCCAGGTGCTGGTGTATTGTGCGAGAGTCAAAGAGGGGGGCAAATCCGGGGGGACCCCCTCCGCATTTCGTTCGTCCGCCGATGAGAACCAATTGAAGATCAACGGCTTACGATCCCGCACAGGCAACCAGCGCTAAGCGTTCGGGACGAAGAGGTCGTGGTTTCGAACGCGGGAGTCGCTCGTAGCGACCTCGGAAAAAATCGCGCAGCGCAAACTGGCATAGCCCCGCGAACGCGGGGAAATCCCGCCGCCCCGACCATTTTAATATGTTGAAAACCAATGGGTTGATGGATTCGACCCCTGTGTGGGCGGCGGCGCTAACGTCGGATGAACTGGGCAATATGAAAATCGGATGTTCTAACCGACTTTTTTGCGGATTGGGTGAGCGCTTGATCAGGCCCCCGGTTGTGACGTCAGCCAGGTCGCCAAGGCGTCCAGAATCCGCTCTGGTGGCGGCTTCTGTGAGTTTGCCACTCAGCTTCGGTTCAGCAGACTGAACGCTGCCGTGATTCGCGTGGCGGGCAAGGATGTCCAGGCCCCGACTGATGAATAGACGGATGCAGGGTGCCAAGTCGTCTTGTAACACAGGTAGGTTGGATGTTGGCACATAGCGGTTCCGCAGCGGTGGACAAGTCCACCTCAGCCGCGGGGAAAGCGGTGACAAGTCACCGCACTCCAAGCCGCGTTCTGACGCACGAACCTGTGAAGAGAATCCTAAATTGCCCCGCTACGCGGTGCCATGCCAGTTAGGGCTGCGCCGGTTTTTTCCATGCTCGCTAGCGCTCGCTCCGCGTTCTAAAACCAATCAGTGTAATCCGTGTAATCCGTTCTTTTCAGTGGTTTTCTTGCTCCGCCCCCCCCTAAACCCCCGCGTTCTCACGAACGCGCCTATCAATTCGGCCCGCAACAAAAAGTGAAAGAAGATGGGCGTTCCATCGTCGCTCGCGGCAATATGGCAGTCCCCTGCTATTTCCACACCAGCCGCACCGGCCCTAACAAGCCTGACGGCGGCAGGCTGGTTTCGCCCATCTCCTGGCGGGCGGAGCCGCCCTCCGGATAGATCGCCGAATTGGCCTTGCCGAGCCGGGCTTGCAGCTCAACC
>JBILFE010000341.1:0-4779 GCA_044351705.1 Luteolibacter sp.
GGTCAAGGGTGAGGAAAACGGCCCAGTCGTTGAGCGCATCGGGGTCGATGAGGGTTTGTTCGATGGCGAGGTACGGCTGGGCAGCGGTGAGATGCGGCAACGCCGGAATGTGGCTGTGGCGGGCGTTGCGGGCCTCGGGGTCGAGACGAATGAGGTGGCGGGCGTCGTGATAGGCATCCAGCAGCTTGAGCAGGCGCTCGTGGGTCCAGGGTTTGCCGGCGGAGTCGGCCGGTTCGAGCAATCCCAGGGCGGTTTGCGTTTGGTAGCGCGACAGCGCGGTGACGAGGGTGAGGAGGTGGTTGCGCAAGTGGCGGCGGAAGGTGGCGCGGTCGCGGGTGATGGGGGGAGGGGGATCGTGGATTGTGGATTGTGGATTGTGGATTTCAGATGGGACAGACGGGGTGCCGGCCGTCCCGATGCTCTGCCACTCATCGAGCATGCTGGAGTCGGTATGGCGGACGATGAGTTCGAGAAAGGACTCGGTTTCGTGGACGGCTTCGGTTTTGGCGGCGGCGGGGACGGTTTGGGACAGGACTTTATAGACTTCGTTGAGGTGGCGGAGCAGGACGGCTTCGGCGCGTTCGAGTTTATAGGTTTTGATGTAGTCCTCGAACGACTGATAGTTTTCGATCATCTCGCGGGCAATCGATTTGGGCCGGACGGTTTCGTTGCCGAGGTAGGGGTGACGGAGTTTGAAGGCGTTGTAGGTGGCGTAGATAAACTCCTTGCCCGGCATCGGCCATTCGACTTCCTCGAGCCGCGCAATGCGCGCGTCAAACTCGACCCCTTCATCCTTGAGGCGTGCCATCAACTCGGATTTGATCAGATCAACCTGTTTGCGCAGCACGACATCCGGGTTTTCCAGAATCGCCTCGATCAACGAAATGAGGTTCAGCGCGTAATCATCGGCGGCGGGGTCCAGTTGCGGGATCGCATCCAACAGCCACAGGCTCAGCGCGTGATTGATCGAGAAGTCCTCGGGCAGCGCGACATCGACGACAACCTTGTTAGGTCCGCGGCGGGCGGCGGGCGGGAGGATATGGAGGATGCGGGCGGCGACGAGGCCGCGGAACAATTTGAAGGCGTGCTTGGTCAGGTCACGGCGTTTGGCGGGGGACTCGTGGCAGTGCCGGATGAGGTTCCGGAGCGCGGCGCAACCGTCCTCGGTGGTGCGGCACAGCACGTTGAGGAGCGTGTTGTGTGCGATGCGGAAACTCGATGTGAGCGGTTCCGGTGGCGCGGCGCGCAGCTTGTCAAAGGTGGCTTCATCCCAGTGGACGAAGTTGTGCTCCGGCGGCTTGCGCTTGACGAAACCGCGTTTTGTGTTGGGGTTGGCGCCGGCTTTGGCTTCGAGTTTGAGATTTTCGATGACGTGTGCGGGGGCTTGGGCGACGACGTAGCCGGTGGTGTCGAAGCCGCGGCGGCCGGCGCGGCCGCAGATTTGGCGGAAGTCGCGCGCGCTGAGGATTTTGGTGGTGCGCCCGTCGTATTTGCACAGCCCGGTGAACATCACGGTGCGAATCGGCACGTTGACGCCGACGCCCAAAGTATCGGTGCCACACACCACCTTGAGCAGGCCCGCCGCGGTTAGTTTTTCTATCAGGAGGCGGTATTTCGGCAGCAGGCCGGCGTGGTGGATGCCGATGCCGTGGCGGAGAATTTTGGCGAGTTCGCGGCCATAGGGGCTGCGGAAATCGGCGTCGTGGAGGGCGCGGGCGAGGGCGGCCTTTTCGTCTTTGCTGCAGAAGTTGGTGGACAGCAGGTCGCCGGCGGTCTCGGCGCACGCGTTCTGGGTGAAGTGGACCAGATAGATCGGGGCCAGGTCGGCCGCCACGAGTTCGGCCACCTTGTCCTGCAACTGGCTGGTGGAGTAGGAAAATTCGAGTGGCACCGGGCGTTGGTCGGAGTGGACGAGGGCGGTCGGTGCGTGGGTTAGGGAGGTGAGTTGTTTGGCAAAGCCGGCAGCATCGCCGAGGGTGGCGGACATGAGCAGGAAGCGGGCGCGCGGCAGGGTGAGCAGGGGAATCTGCCAGGCGGAGCCGCGTGAGTGATCGGAGTAGTAATGGAACTCGTCCATGATGACGTCATCGACGGGTGCGGCGGCGCCTTCGCGCAGCGCCAGGTTGGCGAGGATCTCGGCGGTGCCACAAATGACCGGGGCGGCAGGGTTGACGGTGGCATCGCCGGTGATCATGCCGACGTGTTGGGGGCCGAAGATGCGGCAGAGGGAGAGGAATTTCTCGTTGGCGAGGGCTTTGATAGGGACGGTGTAAAACGAGCGGCGGCCCTGGCAAAGGGATTTGAACTGCATGGCCAGCGCCACCAGGGTTTTGCCGGAACCGGTGGGGGTGTCGAGGATGACGTTCTTGTCTTGGAAAATCTCCAGAATGGCTTCTTCCTGATGGGCGTAGGGTTGGATGCCTGCTGAACTCAAATACTCGAGGAAGCCATTGAGGATGTCATCCGCATTGGCCTCGCGCGGAAGCTGGGCGGGGTCGAGCGGGTAGGACATGCGCTAGAGAAGTCCGGGATGGGCCGGAGTGCAAGCGTTTCAAGGAGCGGCGATTTTTTGTCAGGCACTCCCGCCTTGCGGGCGCGCGTCAAAAATTTCCAAGAATGTGCTTGGTAATATGGGCCGGATGCCTATTTTCGCCTCCGACCATGAAACCATCAAACAGCCTTTTTCGTACTGCCGACGGCAAGAACTACGCATTTGTGTTCACACTCGTATGCAGTTTATTCCTGTTGTGGGGGTTTGCGCACGCGCTGTTGGACGTGCTCAACAAGCATTTTCAGAACTCGCTGGTGGTGACCAAGGCGCAGTCCGGATGTGTCCAGGCGGCGGTCTATGGCGGTTACTTTTTGATGGCGCTGCCCGCGGGCATGCTTGCGCGGCGCTTCGGTTACAAGGGTGGCATCCTGTTTGGTTTGTTCCTTTTCGCGCTGGGTGCATTCTGGTTTGTGCCGGCCACCAAGGCCGATAAATGGACCGGGGTGAGTGGCTGGGTGGCTCAAACATTCAACATGGAAGTGGTCACTTCGCCGCAAGCCAAGGCGAAGCTAACCGACGTGCGGGTCAGCCTGGAACGCGCGGCCAAAGCCGTTGAACGCCCGCTGGACGCGGCGAAATTGGCGGCGTTCGACAAGCCGGCTGCCGAGGCCAAGGCCGCCACCGAGTTGGCTGCCGCGGGTCTGGCGCTGGACGAGGCTGCCAAGTTATTGCCCGCCTCCAAGCATCTGCCTGAGACGCGTGCCGCACTGGAGGCGCTGTTACCCACTCTTCCGGAAAAGGACTTTGGCAAGCAGTTCAACGCCACCAAGCAGGCGTTGGTTTCCATCGATCAAGGCACGCAGGTGACCGCGTTTGCCGCGTTTTTGTTGGGGCTGTTTGTTATTGCGTTAGGGCTGACTTGCCTGGAAACCATCGCCAACCCGTACACGACGGTGCTCGGCCCGCCGGAGACCGGCGCCAGCCGCATCAACCTCGCCCAGACTAACAATGCCATCGGCTGGATTCTCGGGCCCTTCATCGGCGGACTCATGATTTTCTCCTCGACGGGTGAGGTTAACACCAGCAACGAGCAACTGGCCATGCCGTATCTTGGACTTGGCGTGGTGGTGACGCTGGTCTTCATCTTGTTCGCGTTCAGCACGATTCCCGACGTTCACACCAGCGAGCACGCCAAGGACGACGGGCAACACAAGGACCGGACGACGGGCGAGCGCTCGCTGTGGTCGCAGCCGCACTTTGTGTTCGCGGTGGTGGTCCAATTTCTTTATGTTGCGGCACAAACCGGCATTAACAGTTTCTTCATCAACTATGTGGTGGAGGTGAACAAGTGGTCGGAACAAAAGGCCGCGATGTGGCTCTCCCTCGGCGGCATGGTGCTGTTCATGGTTGGCCGCTTTTCCGGCAGTTTCCTGATGCGCAAAATGAAACCGCATTTGGCGTTGGCGGTCTACGGCCTGTGCAATGTCATATGCATGGGATTGGTGGTAGCGGGTCTTGGTATAGTATCGGCTGCGGCGCTGATCATCAGCTACTTCTTCATGTCGGTGATGTTCCCGACCATCTTTGCACTCGGCATTCGCGGCCTAGGCGAAAACACCAAGAAGGGCGCTTCCTACATCGTCATGGCCATCGTCGGCGGGGCCATTGCCCCGGCCATCATGGGTGCCATCGCCGATAAGAGCGGCATGCAGGCGGGTTTCATCATCCCGTTGGTTTGCTTCATTGGCGTCGCGATCTACGGCGCGGTGTGGCAGAAGTTGGTGGCCAAGGAAGGCATTTCCTCCGACAACGGAACCGAGGTGCTCGGCGGCCACTGATGGATGCGGTGTGTTAGGTAGCGGCCCTCACTCGAAGGCTTTGCCTTTGCGGGCAAGCCAAATGGGTTGCAGGCGCGTTTTTTTGGCGTTTGGGGCTAACGGAATGAGGTGTTCCGCGACGGCGAAGCCGCAGCGTTGGAGGCGGCGGGTGAGGCTTGGGATCGGGCGCGACGCGGCGATGGCGAGCAAGCCACCGGCTTGCAGCGCCTCATAAGCGGCTGCCAGCCAGCGGCGGTCATCGACCCACGGCCGGTTGCGCTCGGTGGTGGGTGAGGCATCGAGGTGGATGATGATGGCATGCAGCGAGCCGGCGTGTTTGGCCAAGCCGGACGGGCTGGGATCGGGCACCAGTGTGACGCGCGAATCGTGGTTGAGCGGGCTCTTTGGCAGGTGCTTGTGATGCCATGCCGCCAATTCGGCGAGTGGCTCGGCAACAATAAAGTTGGCGCG
>JBILFE010000343.1:0-4776 GCA_044351705.1 Luteolibacter sp.
GGAGGCATTATATTTCCGCTATCGGCTATATCAATAAGTTGCTTCATGGACACAGGGTAAAGCGCGAATGCGGCCCTCATCTCGCCACTATCCACCCGCCTTTTGAGTTCCCCAAGGCCTCGGAGACCACCGACAAAATCAACCCGGGTGGATGTCCGGAGGTCCTTAATATCCAGGATGTGATCAAGCACCAGGGTTGAGAGAATGGTCACATCAAGCACTCCAATGGGATCTTGATCGTTGTAGGTTCCTGCTTTGGCTGTTAACGAATACCAGTCCCCATCAAGGTACATCGCAAAGTTGTGTAGAAACGCAGGGGTATATATCTCAGCACCCTTGTTCTCAACTTGAAAAACCTCACCGAGCTCCCGCAATAATTCCCCGCTGCTGCGATTGTTCAAATCCTTCACCACGCGGTTGTAATCCATGATCCTCAATTGATTATCGGGAAACATCACCGACATGAAGAAATTGTATTCCTCGGTGCCGTCATGGTCAGGGTTGGCCTTGCGTTTTTCCAGACCCACCAAGGCTGCCGCCGCCGTACGATGATGCCCGTCGGCCACATACAAACTCGGAATATCCTTGTCAAATATGCCGATCACCCGGTCAATTATCGCCCTGTCCTCGATGATCCAAAAATGATGACCAAAGCCCTCGTCGGTCACAAAATCATAAACCGGTTTGTCATGAGTTACTACTCTTGTTACAATTTCGTCAATGCCCGTGTTGGCCGGATATGAGAAAAAAACCGGTTCCACATTGGCATTGGTTATGCGGACATGGATCATCCGGTCTTCCTCTTTGTCTTTGCGCGTCAATTCATGTTTTTTGATCTTGTTGTTGAAATAGTCCTCAATGCTGGTGCAGCCAACAATACCGTACTGGGTACGGCCATTCATGGTTTGTGCGTAAATGTATAATTTCTCGTCTCCATCCTGAACC
This sequence comes from Luteolibacter sp., assembly GCA_044351705.1. Lineage (GTDB taxonomy): Bacteria > Verrucomicrobiota > Verrucomicrobiia > Verrucomicrobiales > Akkermansiaceae > Luteolibacter. The sequence goes on from JBILFE010000343.1 coordinate 946, forward strand.
AGCCACTTGTTTTCTATAAATGTGGAGAAGTTCTCAACCACCTTGGCGTACACTTCCGGGCCATGGACATCGACGCCATCGGGCAGGTCAATCTCAGCTTTGGTGACCCGCAGCAACGAATAGGGATTGCCTTGTGCTTCTATCCGTGCCTCTTCCGAATTCAATACATCATATGGCCGGGAGGCCAATTGCTTGACGATTGCAACGGGTGGGCGCAGGAATTTCGGTTTGAGAATGAGGGTGCTGGCCAACGCCAAGGGACGAATCCATGAACAGAGCCCGCAGCCTGGTGGCTGCGCAATTCACGCAGTCAAGTCACCGCCGAGACCCTAGCCATGCCATCCACACTGCCAAGAAAAATCACCACATTGTCACCGCCTCATGCCGGACCCATGACAAGCAAGGCATTGTGGCCGCCCATTCCGTGCGAAAGCTTATAGACCACACTGGAACTATCAAGCACCCGCTCGGGTAACGCAAACCCGCTGGGCTCATGCAAACCCGGCAAATTCGGCGGCAACTTGCCGTCACGCAGGAAACGCGTCAATATCACACTCTCCAACAAGCCGCTCGCGCCGATGGTGTGCCCGATGAACGGTTTGAGCAGGTGCAACGACGGACGTGTGCCGGCAAAGGCGCGATTGAACGCCGCTGGATCCGCCCTCGCCTGCACCACCGTGCCTGTCGCATGCGGACATAGCGCGACCGGCTGTTGTGTTAGCAGTAGTGCCTGCCGCAACAAATCCGGGGTGCGTCCACCATCGGCGGGAATCCCCACCGGATCACATGCATCCGCGTTGCAACCATAATGAATCAATCGCGGATGCCTATTTCCTGATGGATCAATCGCCATCGCAGCGGCCCCTTCCGCCGGCACAAATCCGGCGGTCTTGGGATGATACGGGTCGGAATTGAAACGTTCCGCCAACAGGCCCGACATCGCATAGTTATCCAGCAACAAGGGCACCAGCGGCAAATCCACCGCCACCGCAAGCGCTCGCGGCGCAATGCCCCCCCTCACCATCATCATGGCAACGCCCACCGCATCCAATCCGGCCGAGCATCCGCTCGCAAGCACCTGATTCGGTCCAGTCATGCCAAACTCGATGCTGATGGCTGCCGCAGGTTCACTGTGAATGGTGTTGCTTGCTGCCATCAGGCGAAACGGCCTGCGTCCCGGCCACGGCCCAAGCCACCCAGCCGCATTGCCACGACTCGTCCCCACCACCAGCGCCGCATCCTTTAACTCATCGGCACCCCACCCGGCTTCCGTGATTGCCTGCCTTGCCACATGCAATGCCGCCATCGTCACCGGACTCCACTTCCGGTGCATGAGTAACCCACGCGGCTCAACCCACGCCCCCGGCCGCCCGGCATGCGGACTATCCGCCCCGAGCAACTTCCCGAGTGGCTGAAAAGACACCTGCCTTGCGCACACCGATTGATGCAGTGCCGATACCGTATCCCCAAGCGCGCATAGTGCTCCGAGGCCCGTAATGTAAAGTGGTTGGTCGATGCCCACGCAGTATCAACCCAAACCATTCCTGCAACCCAAAACCCTCATTCAGCAAAAAATGGAATGGATCAGGCTGAAAACGAGCAATATTTGGGGAACGTCTGGCTGTTCCGATATATTTATATAATGCCAGTCATTTTATTATTGACACATTATCTCCGTTCTCAAAGGTCCGAGTCTGGTCCAGCATCGAAGCCGCGCATGGCGGATGGGTTTGGCTTGGCAGATGGCGGTGGATGGAGCACACTCGCGGCGTGAAATCAATGACAGGCTTTGGCAGGGGAAGCGCGGTGACGGGAACGTGGCTCGCGAACGTGGAACTCAATACGGTAAACCGCAAACAAGCCGAAGTGGTCGTGCAGTTGCCCCGCGAGCTTGCTGAAATCGAAGGACGCGTTAGGAAACAAGTGCAATCGGCCGTGTCAAGAGGACGGGTGCAAGTGAGCATCAACCTCGAACCCACACCGGGGGGCACCGCCGCTGTGAAGGTCAATGCGAGTCTGGCCCGGGCCTTCGAAGCGGCCTTCAGTGAACTGGGGGAATTGATCGGGCGCAAGGTTCTGCCCAGCGCGGCGGATTACCTCCGCCAACCGGGCGTACTGGCGATAGGCACGGGCGAGCTGGATGCGGAATCCGCCTGGGGCGCGATCCAACCCGCACTCCATGACGCCCTCGTTCAACTAACAACCATGCGGGTCCGCGAGGGAGATGATCTTGCGGCTGATTTCTCGGTTAGATTAACAGCCCTGGCGGAACTGGCGGAACGGCTGTCCCAGGACGCAACGGATCGCCCGCTCCGCCAGCGCGAGCTGTTGCTGAAACGCTTGCGCGATGCCGGTCTAGAGCTGGATCCGGCGGATGAGCGGGTGGTCAAGGAGTTGGCTCTCTTCGCGGATCGCTGCGACCTAACGGAGGAACTCACACGCTTGGATTCCCACCTCGCCAAGTTCCGTGAATACATGGCTGCGGTCGATCCTGCCGGCCGCGCCTTGGATTTTCTCTGTCAGGAAATTTTTCGCGAGCTCAACACCATTGGTTCCAAGGCCAACGACGCCGCCATCGCCCAGACTGTGGTCGAAGCCAAAACCGAACTCGAAAAAATCCGCGAACAAGTCCAGAATGTGGAGTAGGATCAAGCCGCAGCCCGGCCTCCGATAGGCGACACACGAATTGCCTTGCCGTGCACCTTGGATCCGCGGTAAACCGTCGCGCCGCAAGGCAATGCCGCCGTGGCGGAATGGTAGACGCTGCGGATTTAAAATCCGTTGACTTCACGGTCGTGGGGGTTCGAGTCCCCCCGGCGGTATTTATCTAACACTCACTGAAACAACTCGTGCGCGGTGTAGGCCATGCCAATGGCGGCGGCAGCATCCCCACCGCTGGCCCACTCGAAGCGGGTGGTCACCTTGTCCTTGTCGAGCGGGCTGAAACGGTAAACCGACCAGGCGCGGTCGGCGAAACCCTCCTCGACCCAGTTCATATAGAGGTCACGGAAGGAGGTTTCGGCCAGACCGCCGCCGATGACGACCAAGCCCGGATCGAACACCCTAACCAAATCTGCGATCAGGAAGCCAAGGATGAACCCTTGCTGCCGGAAAACACTCACGGCCAGTTCGTCCCCTTGCTGGGCAAAGTCCCGCAGCCGGAACGCTTTCTCCTCTATCGGTGCGTCGGTCAGGTTGAGCGGATGGCTCGCCCACTGCGGTTTCGCCAGTTCCAAGCCGAGGCGGCGGCGCAAGGCCATGAGTGACACCCAGGCCTCCGAGCAACCGGTTAGACCGCACGAGCAGGCGGGCAGCGAGCCGTCATCCTCGCGGAATGGCACGCTGACGTGACCGACTTCCAGCGCCATTCCATTGACGCCCTCATAACAACGCCCGCCGGGCAGCACCAAGCCACCGCCCAGCCCGGTGCCGGGGGCCACCAACATCAGACTGCTAGTGTGGTACTTGCGCAAGGCATACTCGCCCACGGCGGCGGCATTGCCATCGTTGGTCATATAAACCGGCATCCCCAGCCGTTGCGACAACAACCCGCGGATGTCGGTACCCACCCAGTCGTCGGCCAGATTGGCGCGGCCCCAGATCACGCCGTCGCTGCTGGGGGCTGGCACATCCAGGCCGACGCCGGCGATGGCACTGCGCTCGATGCCGGCGGCGGCGGCAAGTTGTTCGAGGGCGAGCTCCAATTGCCCGAAGGTGGCCTCGTAGCCATCCTTGACCAGGCTGCGCACCTCGACGAGTGGGCCGGCCTGTTCGGCCTGTGCATTGACCAAGACGGCCTTAACGGTGGTGCCCCCGATGTCGAGCCCGGCA
>JBILFE010000344.1:0-4773 GCA_044351705.1 Luteolibacter sp.
AGCAAAACGTTGCCGCCCAGAGCGCCGCCGCCCATGAGTTGGGCAATACTGAGGTCGCAGCCGTTGAGGTCGAGCGTCGCGCCTGCGACGTCAGCCAGATCGACCGCGCCGGCGGAGGGCAGTGCGCCCGCGCCGGCGAGACGCAGGGTTCCGGCCTCGATCATCGTCGCGCCGGTATAGGTGCTGTGGCCGGTGAGCGTGAGCGTGCCCGTGCCGGTCTTGGTGAACTCGCCGTATTGGCCAAAGATGCTGCCGTCGTAGGTGGTGGACGTGTTGTCCGCACCCACCCGGAGGTGGCCACCGTTGGTTAGATCGACGTGGCCGCCAAACCCGCCGCCGCCCGCGAGCGATCCGATGGTTTCGGTGGTGGCGTTGAGCCGGAGGGTGGCCCCGATCACGTCGGCAAGCACCACGGCGCTGGCATCGGGAATCGTTCCGGTCTGGCAGTCCAGCGTGCCGCCGGAGATGGTTGTTAGACCGGTGTAGGTGTTGGGTCCGGCCATCGTGAAGGTGCCACTGCCGATCTTTGTTAGGCCGCCCGTGCCGGCGATCACCCCGCCATAAGAACTGGACTTGTCGTTGCCACCCACCGTCAGCGTGGTGGCCCCGAGTTCCACGCGCCCAGCGATTGATAATCCGCCGAGCGTTTCGTTGCTCGTCATTTCGAGCACACTCGTGCCATAGAGCGAAATGATCGCACCGTCGGGCAGCGCCGTGCCACCGGCGAGGCGGAGAATTCCATCCTCGATTCCGATCATGCCAGTTAGGTCGCTGGTGCCCGAGAGCGTGAGCGTCCCGGTGCCCTGTTTGAAGAAATGGCCCTGGCCAGTTAGGTTGCCGCCGAAGCTCGCCGTGGAATTATCGGCACCCGCGCGCAATACAAAACCTGCGCCAATGAACACCGTACCGCCATCCGCTCCGCCGCCGGCGAGTGAGCCGATGGTTTCATCCACTCTGAGGCTCAGAGTCACGCCTGTGGCATTGGCGAGAGTGACCCGGTTGCCGTCCGGCAGGGCATTGAATTGCGGGTCGAAATAGAGTGGCCGCACCGATAGGGTGCCGCCATTGACGGTCACCGGGCCGGTGAATGTATTGCTATGCGCAAGCTCAAATACACCGCTGCCTACTTTGGTCAGACTGCCGGCCCCGCTGATGGTTCCAAAAAAGGGCGTGGATGTGTTATCGCCCCCGGTGATAAGCTCCGCGGTGCCGAGGTTCAGTTCGCTGAGAACCTCGCCCTGCAGCGAGCCTATTGTTAGAGAGCCCGTCTCCAGTTCCAAGGTCGTTGCCAGCCCGCACACCACCATGGTTGCAGGTGAGAGCGTGCCGCCCGCCGCGATTTTGAGGCGGCCGCGGGAAATGTGGGTCATGCCGGTGTAGGTGTTCGCACCGCCCAACACCAGCGTGTGTGCGCCGTCCTTGACAAGTCCGCCGCTGCCGCTGATGGCGCCACCAAAACTGAGGGTTTCCACAGCGTCCGAATTTACGGTTAGAGTACCCGCGCCTAACAAAACATTACCCCCGTTGGCACCGCCGCCTTCGAGCCGGATGATGCTCCGGGTCAGGCCGTTGAGGTCCAGAGTGGTGCCGGCGACGCCAGCCAGGCGGACCGTCCCGAAGGTCGGCAACGCGTTCGGCCCCTCGAGGCGGAGCGTGCCGCCATCCAATGCGATGGTGCTGGCAGCACTTGCGGACGCGTCACCACTGATAACCAGGGTGCCGGAACCGGTCTTCCACAGGGTGCCAGCGATACCCAGTCCACCGGCGAGGTTGGTTGAGACATTGTTTCCGCCAAGGGCGAGGGTTCCTCCGACGGAAAACCCGCAGGCATAATTCGTCACGGGACTGCCAAGGGTGAGCGTGGCACCGACTCCCACCACAAACACGGCACTGCCAGGAGCGACGATGGGCCCGATAACTTCGCTTTCAGCCACCCACAGCGAGGCATTATTTCCCAGGGTCACCTCGCTGGAATCCGGAATCGCTTGCCCGCCGGAAACACGAACCCCGCCTGCGAGGATTCGCGTCGGTCCTGCATAGGTGTTAGACCCGCCCAGTTGAATACTGTTGCTTGCTGCGGTGAGGGTCAACGCGCCCGGCCCACTGATGACGCCATTGAAGGCAAGCTGGCTGCCGCCATTTTCCAGCGAAATAACGCCGCCACCGGCATTGAGCCAAATCGCGCGATCCGTGGCCTCGGTTTTGTCCCGGCTCATATAACTCAGGGTGCCCGGCGTGCTTGCCGAGCCGAGCACCAGTTGATTGCCAGCACCGAGCGGTTGGGCGACACCGCTGTTGGCGATCTGCGGGATCCTCACACTCCCTTGGGCGATGCTCAAAGTGCCATCAAACGTATTCGCGCCACTCAGGTCGAGCCAATTGCTCCCCACTTTCGTGACGTTGCCAGGGCCAGCGATCACACCGTCGAAAACCGACCAGCTATTGGAGCCGCCGATAACCAAGGTGCCACCGCCAAGTGCCACCGTGGCATAGCCGTTGGTCCGGCCGAGAGACCCGACGGTCGCGGTCGAACCGGCGAGGTCGAGGGTGGCGCCATAAGTGAAGTCGCTGTTGAACTCGATAGCGCCGAGGGCTGGAAGTGCCTGTCCGCCTTGAACCCTTAGCGTGCCACGCTTGATTAGCGTTGTTCCCGCATACGTGTTGGCGCCAGTCAGAGTGAGGGTGCCGGCGCCGTCCTTGGTGAGTCCGCCGCTTCCCTGAAGCGTGCCGCCGAAGCTGCCGGAGTCCGCGCCGCCAACGGTGAGTCGCGCCATGCCGAGAACGACGCTGCCACCGGTGCCGGAAAGGGAAGAAATGCGCTGGTCATGATTGCCGAGGTCGAAGGTCACTCCGGCAGCATCCCCTAACACAACCGGGCAGAAGAAAAACGCGTCGTTCACCGCAGTGGCGACCGTGCCCTGTTGGATACTCAGGGTGGCCGCAAAACCGGATGTGGCGGTGGCGATGGTTAGAACTCCGCTGCCCTGTTTTACCAATGTGCCGGGCCCCCACAAGCTGCCGGCATAGGTGATGGACGTATTGTCACCGCCGAGCGTGAGAATGTGGCCGTGGAGATCAAGCAGCGAATTGGAGGTACCCGCGCTCAAAGAGCCAATGGTCTCGTCGCCGCCAAGTTCCAAAGTGGAGTTGTTGCTCAGCACGACCCGGCCGGAGTCAGACAGGGTGTTGGGGCCGGCGAGGCGCAGGGTACCGCCGCGGACACTGGTAAGGCCGGTGTAGGTGTTGCTGCCTGACAATTCCAGCGTGTGGTCGCCTTCCTTGGTCAAGCCGCCGCTGCCGCTGATAGATCCGGCGTAGTAGGTGGTGGTGGCGATGATCGAGGTCACGCTGAGGGTCCCCGATCCTAACAGAATGTTACCACCCATGGCACCGCCGCCGCTGAGTTGGGCAATGCTGAGAAAGCTGTCGTTGAGGTCAAGGGTGGCACCGGCGATGTTGGCAAGACTGACCGTGGTGCCTGCTGCAAGGGTGCCGCTGCCAGCGAGGCGGAGAGTTCCTGCCTCGATGGTCGTCGTGCCGCCGTATGTGTTGGTGCCGGTGAGCGTCAGGACGCCGCTGCCGGTTTTCGCAAGTTGGCCGCTGCCACCGATGATGCTGCCGCCGTAGCTGGTCGACGAGTTGTCAGCACCAACCCGCAGTTGCGAACCACTTTCCAAATCCACATTTCCACCCCAGACGCCACCACCGGTTAGGGAGCCGATGGCATCGGATGGTCCTGTTAGCCTGAGGATCACGCCCGGCGCGTCCGCCAGCACGACCCTGCCGGTATCCGGAAGGGTCCCCTGGCTGACAAAAATCCCGCCCAGAATGGTGGTCGGGCCGGTGTAGGCGGCGGGGTTTTCCAACGTGAAAGTGCCGCTCCCAATTTTGGTTAGACCGCCACTGCCGCTGATGCTGCCGCTGAAGTCAGAGCTGGCGTTGCCGCCACCGACACTGAGGGTATGGGTGCCGATGTCAGCCGCGCCGCCTCCGGTTAGAGCGCCAATGGTTTCGTCGGCGAGCAAGCCGAGGGTGCCGCCTTGAATCCTGACGGGCATCGCGTCGGCCAGTGCGCTGCCACCAAGGACGTTGAGCCGTCCGGCGGTGATTTCCAGCGAGCCTGTGAGTTCGGAACTGCCGCTGAGGGTGAGCGTGCCGGAGCCTTGCTTGCGCAGGTTGCCACCACCCGTAAAGGTGCCGGCGAAGGCGCTGGAGGTGTTGTCAGATCCGACCTCCAACCACAGGTTGGTGGGGATGGATATCACGCCGCCGCTGCTGCCGCCGCCGCTCAGCGCGCCAATCGCCAAGGCACCATAAAGCTGGCCGCTGTTGACGGGTTGCAACGTGAGCTGGACGCCTGCGGCATCGGCCAATGCCACGGTACCGGAAAAGGCGACATCCGACGCTGGCACCAACACGCTGGTGGTGCCGCCAGCAAGGTTGAGAAATCCAGTGCTGGCCAGGCGGGCAGCATCGAGTTTCAGGCTGGCGCTGCCATTCTTGGTTAGATTCCCGCTGCCGCTGAGGCTGCCGAGAAATTCCGATGAACTGTTATCGGCGCCGATGGAGAGGGAGCCGCTGCCGAGGTTGATGCTGCTGAAGGGACCGCCGCTGAGCGAAGCAACTTGCGCGCCGGTTGTTTGCAGGCTCAAGGTTCCAAAACTGCCAAACACCACGGACGTGGCGGCCGGCAACGTACCGTTGCCGGCGAGAATCAAATTGCCGCGATTGATAAAGGTGGATCCGGTGTAGGAATGCTGGCCTGTTAGAACA
>JBILFE010000345.1:0-4768 GCA_044351705.1 Luteolibacter sp.
ACCGCCGCAGCAAGGCCCCTGACCCACTGAAATCACATGCCACGGATCATCGATGAGCCCAAGCCGAGGCGGCCCGCCTATTTCTGGTGGTTGTTAGCTAACGTGTTGGCACTGTGCTTTGCGGTCATAAGCTGGGCGGTATGCCTGTATGTGTTCGGGCACATTGAGATTCCCAGGAATTATGAGATCTTACGCAAGTTGGGCCGTTTGCCGGAACTGAAAGCCTACTCGGCGCTTGATGCGCCCAATGGCATGGCCCTTGAGCCCAAGGAACTGTACCAGAAATTCAGCGGCTTGGGCAAGCAGGAGTTGGCGCTTGTCAACAGCCTGTTGATGCGGAATTACCTGACGAATTTTCAGCGACCGTTGATGCTGACATATGTTGAAGGCGACTATCAAGTGGTGAAGGTGCGGGAATTGGGGGCGGTGGATTTTTTCAATCCGGGGTTTGTCATTCGTGCGCAAGCATCGGTCAAGCCGGATGAATTCTCAGCGGCGGCACCCTATCCGCTGCTCATTGAATATTTGTTTCCCACGCGGGATTTAGCCGCCGCGGCTTATTTCAAGCCGGGGGACGTGCTCGGGGTGAAAAAGAGTCCGAATTGTGCGGCTGTGGTGCATGTATCGAAGCCGACAGTGGCTGGGGAGTCCTCGCTGTTGCTGGCGGTGATTCCGATTGCCTATGGACCGTACCAGATTGGCACGCTCCGGGCTTTTGACATCAAGCCGCCGCTGTGTTTGCGGCCAGGTGCCGAGTTTCCATTGTTTGGCAACTGACAGCATAACCTGACGGCAGGCTGGGTCCGGCTTGTATGCATGTCCGGATTGATCACCAGCCCAACGTTCCGCGCGCGAAATCTCGGTCACTAAACTCTTGCGATCACCGCCTCTATCGTTTATGGGTCGTGGCGCTAAGGACAGCTTTTTATCAACCACCCATCCCAACATCCCCATGAACTTCACCCTCAAGCCCAAAGCCATCCAGACTGCGGTGGCCAAACTCGAGTTCCGCACCCAGGCATTCATTGACGGCAAGTTCTGCCCGGCGTCCTCTGGCAAGACCTATGCGTCGATCAATCCCGCCAACGGCAACAAAATCACCACCATCGCCGCCTGTGAAGCGGCCGATATCAACCGCGCCGTGGCCGTCGCCCGCAAGGCGTTTGAGGATGGCCGCTGGTCGCGTCAATCCGCCGCCGACCGCAAGGCCGTGCTGCTCAAGTTCGTCGGGTTGCTCGAAGCCAATGCCATGGAAATCGCCCTGCTCGATTCGATCGACGCCGGCAAACCGATCTTCGACTGCACCACCATCGACATCCCCGACGCCATCCATTGCATCCACTGGCACGCCGAACTCGTCGACAAGTTGCATGAACGGGTCTCCCCCAGCGGGCCGGACATCGTCTCGATGATCGTGCGCGAACCCATCGGCGTGGTCGGCATGATCCTGCCGTGGAATTTCCCCGCCCAAATGCTGGCGTGGAAAATCGGACCCGCCCTGGCCGCCGGTAACTCCCTGGTGGTCAAGCCCGCCAAGCAAACGTCCCTCAGCGCCTTGCGCATCGCCGAATTGGCCAGCGCCGCCGGCCTGCCCGACGGCGTGCTCAACGTGGTGCCCGGCGCCGGCTCGGTGTTAGGGCCGGTGCTCTGCCGCCACATGGATGTCGACATGGTCGCCTTCACCGGTTCCACCAGCGTCGGGCGCGATTTGTTGCGCTATTCGTCGGAGTCCAACCTCAAGCGCATCATCCTCGAACTCGGCGGCAAGAACCCGCAAGTGGTGCTGGCCGATGCCGACATCGACGCAGTGGCCCCGCACGCGGTCAATTCCGCATTCTGGAACATGGGGGAAAATTGCAGCGCCGGCTCGCGCCTCATCGTGCACCGCAGCATCAAGGACGCGCTGGTGGCCAAAATCATCGAGGAAACCAAGGCCTGGCCGCTCGGCGATCCACTCGATCCCACCACCCGCGTCGGCCCGCTCGTCGAACCGAGCCACATGAAGACGGTGCTCAATTACATCAAGATCGCCCACGACGAGGGCGGCAAACTGGTGTTAGGCGGCAAACAAGTCCTCAAGAAATCCGGCGGCAACTTCGTCGAACTGACCATCTTCGACGAGGTCACCCACGCCATGACCATCGCCAAGGAAGAGATCTTCGGCCCGGTGCTGGCCGTCATCCCGGTGGATAGCGACGAGGAAGCCATCGCCGTGGCCAATGACACCAACTACGGCTTGGCCGCCTCTCTCCATACCCGCGACCTCACCAAGGCCCACCGCTTCGCCCGCGCCATCCGCGCCGGGGTGGTGTCGGTCAACACCTTCTCCGAAGGCGATCTAACAACCCCGTTCGGCGGCTTCAAGGAATCCGGTTTCTTCGGACGCGACAAATCATCCTACGCCCACGAGCAATACACCGAACTTAAAACCGTGTGGATGCAGTTGGGGTAGGTGTAGGGGCATTGAACATTGAACATTGAACATTGAACATTGAACCAGTGACCAGTGACCAGTGACCAGTGACCAGTGACCAGTGACCAGTGACCAGTGACCAGTGACCAGTGACCAGTGACCAGTGACCCGTGACCCGATTTTTTCTAACCATTCAACTTATGTCCATCAAACGCAAACCGACCCGTTTCCACGGGGTGTTCACCGCACTTGTCACGCCGATGAAGGCGAACGGTGAAGTGCATTTGTCCAAGCTCGAGCGCTTGGTTGAGCATCAGATCCGTCAAGGCATTCACGGCTTGATCCCGCTGGGCAGCACCGGCGAGTTCTACGCGCTCTCACCGGGGGAACGCCAGCAGGTGTTGGAAACCACGGTGGCCGCCGCCGCCGGACGCGTGCCGGTGGTCGCCGGTGCCAATGCCGGTTCCACCCGGGAGGTGGTCGGCTTCGCCCGCCAGGCTGAGCAACTCGGCTGCGCCGGGGTCTTGCTCGCGGCACCTTACTATTCGCTGCCCACGCCCGACGAGTTGTTCCTTCACTTCCGCGCCGTCAACGACGCCATCGCCATCCCGATCATGCTCTATAACTATCCGGGCCGCACCGGCGTGGACATGGTGCCGGAATTCATTGCCCGGTTGGCGGAACTCGACAATGTCCGCTATGTGAAGGAAAGCACCGGCGAAATGGCGCGCATGACCACCTTGATGCGCCTGTGCGGTGAGCGCCTGGGCGTCTTCTGCGGCTGCGATACCATCGCGCTGGAAAGCTTCATGGTCGGTGCTCTCGGCTGGGTCGGTGGCGTCGCCAACGTGCTGCCCGCATCGCACGCCAAACTCTACGAATTAAGCGTAACTAACAAGGATTATGTAAGAGCGCGCAAGTTGTTCTTTGAAATGCTGCCGACGCTCGAGCTGATGGAAGGTGGTGGCAGATACACCCAGTGGGTCAAGGCCGCCTGTGGCATCATGGGATACGAGTGCGGCCCGCCGCGGCAACCGCTCGGCATGGCCACCAAGGCGGAACTCGCCCAACTGCGCCAGGCGCTGCGGCAATGCGCCGAAGGCAAGCGCACCAAGTAGGTGCATGCATTCAGGGCGGTGTTTTGCGGCTTGACATCGGCGTCATAGCTACGGCATCGCTCTGAGTTGTCCGAAAACGCGCAAAGCGCCTTTACACCGAGGCGGGCGCATAAGATGCTCCGGCCATGGAAATGCATAACATCAAACATATCCTGCCATGCCTTGCAGCCGTGCTGTTGACCTCGCCGGGTGCTTTGCCGGCCGCCGCTACGCCCGCCTCACCAGCCATTGACCGTGCCACGCTGGACCAATGGTCGGCGCCGTATCGCAATTGGCATTACCAAGCGGATCACGTCATCCCGGCCAAACCCAACATTCCAGGTCACGAGAAATTCAAAAGCACGGACGCGCCCTGCGTCTATCAGATTCCCGGCCGGCCCGACAAGTGGTTCATGAGCTTCATCGCTTTCAACGGGCAAGGCTATAACTCATTTGTCGCCGAGAGCTCGGACCTGCTGCGCTGGGGCAACTACCGCTTGGCGATGGGCTTCGGGCCTGCCGGCGAGTTCGATGCCGGCGGCTGTGTCATCGGCGCGTTCCTCTACGAGTCCTACGACATCAAGGCGCCACGCCTGCTGAAAAAACGCGACGGCAAGTTCTGGACGCTCTACGGGTGTTACCCGCGCCAGGGCGGCTACGAATTGCGGCCCGGCTATGAAGGCGTGGCCAGCAGCGGAGACGGCCTCGCCTGGCAACGGGCGAAAAACTCGCCCACGCTTGCGGTGCAGGATGCGGATTGCGCAGCCTGGGAGAAGGATTGCATCTATCAACCGTGGCTGGTCGAGGATCAGGGGCGGTTTTTCAACTTCTACAACGCGGCCAAGGGCGGTCAGGAGCAAACCGGCTTGGCACTCTCCACCGATCTGCTCAACTGGCAGCGCCACCCCGCCAATCCGGTGATTCCTAACCGACCTGGCGGTTTTGATGCGGACTTTGCGTCCGACCCCAAGGTGTTTCGCGATGGCGACCATTGGACGATGCTATACTTCGGTGTGGGCAAGGGCGGCGCTCACATCATGGCGGCCTTTTCGCGCGACCTGCTGCATTGGACGGCGCATCCCGAACCGCTCTACAAGGCGGGTGGCAATCCCAGCGGCCTGGACAAACAATTCGCCCACAAAATCTCCCTCGTGTTCAACCCGAAAAACGACACCTTCTATCTCCACTACTGCGCCTGCGGCAACAAGGGCCGCGGCATCGGCTTGATCACCAGCAAGGCGCTCGCCCCGTCGCCGGC
>JBILFE010000347.1:0-4763 GCA_044351705.1 Luteolibacter sp.
AACCACAACCGTCTCCTTGGCATTGCCGGTATCCAGGCACAATACCGCTCCCCCCATCAAGCCGTTGTTGTTGACTGTGGACGCAAGATTTTTCAGGAACATACCGATCTGCTCGCCTGAGAATTCACCGGTGCCGCCCACGCAAAGCCGCAGCGTGGCAGTGTTATAGACACTGATCCTGGCAGGCACCCAGCTCGCGGCGTTCCCGTTATATAGCGATGCGGCTTTCATGATTCGCAACGTGCCGCGCATGACAATGGTAGGACCGCTGTAGGTGTTTATGCCGCTGAGGGTAATCAGACCGCTGTTGGAAGGTCCGAAGGCACCGAGGCCGCCGATGTGAGTAAAGCCGCCCGGTCCGCTCATGGCGGCGCTGAGCACAAAATCCGCGTAGGAAGTCATATCCGTGTTTCCGTTAAGGGTAATGACCCCGCTCCAACTGTCACCGAATCCATTGCCGGCATGGATCGTGCCCCCATTCAAAATCAAGGGGTTCGCCCCGTTAACGTGTTCAAGCCCGAGGAATGCACCCTCATTGAGCGTGATGGGTCCGGAGCCAAGACCTTCGTTCGCCACATACATTGCGACGCCGCCACGGTTGATCACGGTGCCGCCGCTGAATGTGTTTTTCGGATTGTCAACCCTCAACCAGCCGTCGCCGTTCTTGATCAAACGCCCGGTGCCCGCAATCAGGCCGGGCAAAATCACCCTTCCGTCCCTGAATGTAACGTCCACGGTTAGATTGCCGGCCAGCTTGACGGGCACCGCAATCGTTGCCTCGCCCTGCAAGGGCTGACTGACGCGCGGCGGGGTGGCCGCGCCATTGGCAGTGAACACCAGGCTCTTGCCTTCAATTTTCACCGATGAACCTTTGAAATTCAACTGATTGAGGACGAAGTTCTCATTCAAATCATTCGTCACCGCATACTTGCCGGGCTTCTCAAAGTTGATGACATAATCCGCCTGGCCGGCAGCGACGGGCGCCGAACCATTTGTCAGATTGTTGGACCATTTCGAGCCATCGCTCCAGTTTCCGGCCTCTGCCTTGTTCCAGGTAAAGACGTTCGGCTGGCCGGCATTGAGTGCCGTAACCACCGGCACCTGCGGCTTGGCCACATCCGCAGCTTTGGCTGCTGGCGGTGGCGGGCTCGCTGGCTTTGGCATACTTGGTGCCACCGCAGGTTTTTCCTCGCTGGCCAGCACCGGCGGCCCGGCATCTTTGTATTCCTTTGACGTCGGCGGCAGCTTCGCAGCCTTGGCCGGATCGATATATTCGGCGAGGTCGCGCAGCGAGATGACCTTGTAGTGGTTGTCCTTGAGGTACTGCATCTGCGCCTTGAATATCGCGGGATCAAGCGAACACGCCGTGTGCTCCATATCCGGCACGCCATGATAGCAGAGAGTGACGATCTTGCCGCCTGCCGCCTGCCGCACGCTTTTGACAAACTCCTCCAGAGTGCCCGCCCCAAGGCATGGGATATCGAAAGGATTATCAACAGTCGGCCTATACGGACGGAAATGCCCGCCTCTACCAAAGGTATAGCCGGCGGCAACCAATTCCGGATAGGTATCCGTGTTCACCTGAAAGACCGGCCAGGCAATGGTTACGGGCTTGGGGACACCGTTGGCGATCAGGTCATCTTCCAGGCTCAGGTAACCGCCGATCCGACAACCACCCGCATGGCCCGTGGTGTGGTTGCCAATATCAAAGCCGGCATCCGCCATGGCTTTCATCTGCCGCCACGTCATGTACCAATCCTTGCGCGTGCGGAACGAATCAAAGTCACAAATATAGAACGACCCGCCGAACCCGAATGACTTCAGGATGGGCGCGACCACCGTGTAGCCGCTGACCGGTCCATCGTCGAAGGTGAGCACCACCAGCTTGTCGGGAATCGGCTTGCGCAGGATCCCGCCGGGATCATCCACCTTGGCCGGCTCCGCCCGCCCCAGCATCACCCCGGCACAGAACACCGCACCTGCCGCCACCATTTTCTTTATTGCTTGCTGCATTGTGTTTGTTATTTTGATAGGTTGATGGCCTTTTCAAGCCGCAAGGGCGGTCGTCATGCCGGAGGCTAGCATGCTCCGGGGCGTTTGTCACGTTGCTTGATTGTTGGTGCCTATCGCATTTTGATAAATTGAGACTCTGCCATGCGGTGCGAACCATTAGTGAGCGGCGGTATTCCGGCAAAACATTGTCTGGTTTGACCAGCTTGCCCACCGCTTCTTGATAGATAAACAGGCGTCCAAATCGGGTTCAGGAGTGATTCGCTCCCAGCCTTGGGCTGATTGGGATTTCTTCATCAATCTAACTGGAAAATCCGATCCGGCGGACCTGATTGGTCATGTCAATAAGATAATGACTGGCATTATGTTTGAGCGAAAACTCGGCCGTAGCCGCCGTAGCCGCCGTAGCCGCCGTAGCCGCCGTAGCCGCCGTAGCCGCCGTAGCCGCCGTAGCCGCCGTAGCCGCCGTAGCCGCCGTAGCCGCCGTAGCCGCCGGGCCGCCGGGCCTCCGTCGTTGGCACCCAGCCCTCATGGCCACGGGGTCGAGCAGGTTCAATTCCCTGCTAGTGCGGTCAAGCTAATGTTTTTTTTGGGGGGGGATCGTGGATGACGATTTTCACCACTGAAGTTACTTCTCCGCGTCACCGGTTCGAACTGGATGGAGCCTCCAACGGCACGTCGCAGAATGTGAGTGCGGTGATGCCGTTGGCGCCGAAGATCAGGTCGTTCTGGTTCCAGTTAGGACCTGGATAGGTGATTTTCTTGGCAGCGGCGGGTGTTTTCAACTTGAGCGTGATCACATTGCCGCGCACGGCACCGGAGGCGATCTTGTCCCTCTCCCCATCCAGACAGAACTGGCTTGTCAGAGCATCCAGCCAGATCACCGGTTGGTCGAACTCGAGGGTGATCGTATCCTTGGCCGCGTTAGTATAGGTTGCTCTCTTGAGGTTGGGTGCGGTGATGGATTCGGTGACTTTTTTGGCATACGTATCCCGTTCGATCAGTGGCTGCATCAAGGTCGCGAATTGCGCCCAGCCGGCCAACGGATAATGACAGGTGCCGGGCGGCTTGATGCCCAGCGTCGGCATGACATCCATATTCGAATACAAGCGTGGCAAGGTCCGCTGCATCTCGCGAATCATGTTGCCATCACCCATGGAGCAGGCGCCGGGCCAGATCTGGAAGATATAGTAGTGCCGGATGTTGGGAAAATCCTGCTTCCACGCGGCCGACATGTCCACGAAGTATTGTTGATAGGATTTCCAATCGAAATCGCCGGTGGGACCGGCCATTCCCTGGTTGTTCTCACCCTGGTGCCACAGCACGCCGCGGATGCCATGGGTCAGGCGGGCCTGCTGCACGCGCCATAACATCCGTCCATAGATCGTGGTCAAGTCAGTGGGCTTGGCCTCGTTGCGCAGGTGTTGGTCGATGCGGGTGCCGCCGGCCGCGCCATTGACGATGAAAATGGGCATCTTCTGGCTGGCCACCAGACGCTTGGCGAGTTCCATCCCCCAGTAGCCGAGTTCCGCCTTTTCACCTTTGTGCGCCTTCCACACCGGGTTGCACCACAAGTTCGGGCGCGGCCCCTTGGGGTCACCCTCCGGTTTGCCATAACTGCGGATCCATTCGCTGGTTTCCGGCGGCGACTTTTCACCGGTATCGGTGGCCAGCGCGTTGGACTGCCCGTCTATCAAATAGGCATCGCCGCAAACCAGGTTGGTGACGGTGCGCGCCACGGTTTCGGTGGCGCCGGTCTTGGTCCCGAATTCCAACTTGTACTTGATCAAGCCGGGCCTGAGCTTCACCGACAAGGCATAACTCTGGTCCGCCGCGGGTTTTTGGGATTCGGTCTTGATGAGCTTGTCATCCGCGTAGAGTTTTAGAAAGACCGCATCCGCCGGTTTATCCAACGCCCCGTTGTAATACAGAGTGCCTTCGTTCTTGTCATCCCTGGCAAAAAACTGCCCGTCCTCGGGTTGTTCGTCTTTTTCCGGAGTCCGCTGAATCCATGGATCGCTCGCGGGTTCGGTCACTTGCAGCGACGTGCTCGCTTCGCGGCAGGCGCCACCGTTGTCGATCACCGCCTTGATGGTGAGCGGGCCGGTGAATTGCGAGCGCTTGAGAAGCAAGCGATCAGGTGCCACCGCCTTGATGACCGCGCCACCGGAGACCGACCATGAATAATGCAATTCGCCCGCGCCCGTGGCTTTCATTGCTGCTAGATTGGTGATCACCGGAACCACCTCGATGGCATCACGGCCGTTCCACTTCGCCGGCGCTTTGAGCGTGAACACCGGCTCGGGAATCGCCTCCTTCACCGTCACCGGAATGTCCTTGGTCTTGACCCCGTTGGCATACACCGCCTTGAATTGCAGAATATATGAAGTATCTGCCACCACGCGACCGGAGGCGATGGTGTAGGAATTCTGATCCACCGCAACCACCGCCTCGGTGCCATCACGCTTGACGATCCAATACACTTTCTGTGCGCCACCGGCCCGCCCGCTGACGGTTAGGCTTTTCCCTTCCTCAACCTTGATCGCGGCAGTGGAAACCGCAAACTCATTCCCCGGTTGCGGCAGGGTGCCAACCAGGGATTGCAACGGGTTTTGGTTTTGATAGGTGAGGCGGATCCAGTCGGCGGAGCGGGTGACTTTGGAGATGCGCACCTCATCGACGTCAGCATCGGATTCCCAGTTGCGATACCAATTGCCGACAAACATGCGGCAGGGATTCTTGAAATCCATGAT
>JBILFE010000348.1:0-4746 GCA_044351705.1 Luteolibacter sp.
GGGTGAAGTCCATCGGGTGGCGGGTTGCGGCAGGACGCAAGGACGATCATGCTGGCAAGGCTGGCGAGGCAGAGGCGTAGGGTCATGGCGATGGGACGTGGAACGGGTGGGGTCTATTCATGGGTGGCGGATCAGGCAATCAGATACTTGGTTAGAATGGCAAGTTTGCGGGCCTGGGACACACGGTAACGCATGCGCAAAACGCGAAACCCGCCGCGCCGCATTTTACCCAGCAGCACTTGATAGATTTCGCTCATGATACGGGCCGGGAGCAGGGCGGTCCGATCAGCAGTCGGCAAACAAGCATCGGCTTGGCGGAAAAGGGCTTCGGCGCGGTCAGCTTCATAGGCCATCAAGGCAAGGAAGCGCTCGTCGTCAACGCGGGCGAGCAGGTCCTGCTCGGTGTATTGGAAGCGCGCCATATCCGCTATGGGCAGGTAAATGCGCGAACCTTTGTCCAGATCCTCCCCGACGTCGCGGAGGATGTTGGTCAGTTGCAAGGCATGGCCGAGGGTGACCGCGTAATGTTCGGATGCCGGATCGGTGCAGCCAAACAAGCGGATGGAAACCAAGCCAACCGCCGCAGCGACTTTCCAGATGTAGTTAGACAGGTCATCCCAAGTTTGAAAGTACCGGGGATGGAGGTCCATCAGACAGCCGTCAATGATGGCGCTGAGCAGTTCGTTAGGGATTTGGTGGCGGTCGCGCAGGGCGAGGACTTCCTGTTGGAACGCGTCCGGCGCGGCAAACCCGGTGAGCAGGCCGCTTTTCCATTGTTCCAGAGCGCATTGGCGCTGCTCGGGCGGCAGACCGGGGGCATCCGCCAGATCGTCCATGCTGCGGCAGAAGGCATAGAACACGACCATGTCAGCGCGCCGGGCTTTGGGCAGGATATTGAGGGCGAAGGCCAGATTCGACTTGGCCCGGCGGGTGATCTCCGAGGCGGCTGGCACGACGTCAGTGGATGAGGCCCCAGTGGCCGGTGGTGAAGGGCCACAGCGAGAAGAGCGCCGGGCCGACGAGGTTGAATTCCTTGACCGTGCCCCAATAGCGGGAGTCGAGGGAGTTGCCGGTGTTGTCACCCAGGGCGGCGTATTCGCGCAGGCCCGGGCGGGCATGGTCGGCGAGTTCCAACGTGTCGCCGGGCCGGCTGATATAGGCCTTGGGATAGCGCGGATCTGCCAGGCCATAACCGCGGGGGTTTATGGCGTACTCACCTTGGGCTTGGATCACGCGTTGGATGCCGGGTTCCTGAACGATTTTGCCATGGTTCAACAGGTTGGGGGCTTGGATGGATAGCACGTCTCCCGGCACGCCGCAGAGGCGCTTGATGTAATGGGAGCCGGCGGCTTGATCGCCGGCCGCCTCATGAATGCCGCGGATGCCAATGGTTTCAAACACAAAGACCTCACCGCGCTTGGGCTTGCGGAAATGATAGGAAACCTTGTCCACCAGAACCAAATCGCCGCTGTCAATGTAACCCTCGCAAATGACGGTGCCCTTTTTCAGAATGCCGTCGTTAGCCCGCGCGCTAGCGATCGCTTCGGTTAGGCCGATCTCCCGCATCTGGGTGGACGGAGCCGGCAAGGTGAGGGGCTTGGAATCAAGGAATTGGAGCTGGCTGCGGCTGAAGAAATGCATCGCTTGGTAGTCCACCACGGCGGCGTCGCCGCGTTGTGTGAACTGGATCTGGCGGTCGCGGTCGTTGACGATTTTGACGTAACTGCGGCCACGCAGGATTTTTTGTTGGATGCGGGTGGCGATATTGGGCCACGAGGTTTCGGGTTTTTTTTTGCCGATGATGCCGTTGAGGGTGGGCATCATCGAACCGGTCGGAATGCGGAAGGGTTGCAGGTAATAGGCGCGCAGGCCAAGGGCAATGACGATGGCGACAAACATGACTTCGACGTTTTCCTCCAGCCACGTCAGCGGTTTGTCGTGTGGCAGGGTATTCTCACAGGTCGCACGCAATTGCTTGGACGCTTCGTCGGCTTTGGCGCGGTCATGGGATTGGATGGCGGCGAGCAGATCCAGCCGGCGGGACATGATTTCATCGACGCGTTCCGGCTTGAGCAGATCGCGTTTGTAATGGACGAACTTCAGGGCTCCCTTGACCAGGAGTTTGGCTTCTTTTTTCCACTTCGGCATGAACATCGCCACCAGTGTCCGCTGAAATCGTGCCGGGTGCAAGCCCGGACTGTCAGGTCTTTTCTATTCAAATCCCACTTAATTCCTCCACCTTGCCGCTGAGATCGGCATAGGCATGCAACAGGCTGTCTTGCTGCAGGAGGGTGGCGCCCACTTCGTCGGCACTCATCAGTATCAGCGCGGTGGACCAGGCTTCCGCCAGAGTGGCCGTGCCGGCAACCGCCCACACCCGGTTGCTCAGATAGGTTTCGCCCGCTGCATCCCCGCAGGGATGGACGATGTGCTTGCCCTGCACGTCGGTGCCGGAGGCGCTGAGCGATTCATTTCTTAGAGTGATCCGCCGTGCTTCGTGTTCGCCGGCGAGTTCCACCGGCCATGGCTGCGGGCCAAGAGCCAGCAAGGAACTGGCACCTGCGGCCAACAGCCCGCCGCCCGCCCCCCAATCGAGCAGGAGCGCGCCCATTTGATCCAGGGCGTATCCCTTGGCAATGCCGCCGAGATCGATTTCACGGCCGGGTGCTTCACAAGTGATGGCGGCCACATCAGGATGAATGACGAGCTTTCCCATCAGCGGCGGCAGCGGCCCGCCGGCCTTGGATTTGCGGTGCTCAATGCGGCTGCCCAGGGTGATATCGAAAAGACCGCCGGTTTGGACATAAGCCTGCATGGCAAGCAGCAGGCATTGGTGGCAGGACTCACTCAGATAGAGGGTTTCGCCGGCTCGCATCCGGTTGATCCGGTACACATCACTGCCATCAATGAACCGACTCAGCTTCGTCTCAAGGATGTCTAACAAATCAAAGCATTCCCGGGCCGCGCCCGCGACAAGTTCCGGGTCATCGCCGAGGAGACGCAGCGTGAAAGTGGTGTGCATCGCCTCATGCGTGAACTGGCTGGAGGCGGGCAATGGAACGGGCGGGTTCATGGCGGCTCGGGAGTCATCCACGCTTGCCAAATGTCATTGCGGATAAACAGGGTGACCGCCACATTGGCACGCAGCCCGCGTGGCAATGGCGTGTGCGTCGTGGCAAGTTGTGTCATGACCGACTCCGCAGATTCCGGCACGCAAAAAACCAGCGGAAATGTTGCCAGATCTGCCGGTGGATCCTGCCAGTAACCGATGGTATGAAACGCACGCAAGTACCATGGCAGCGGCCAGTACCCGCTGCCAATGACCGCGATAGGCTCCAGCGACTTTGCGGGTGCCTTCGCGGCGAGTTGTGGCAACCACGCCTCGACGTTTTCGATGTCGCGGCGGGTCGGAACGTAGGCAAATGGATTGCGCGCATCGGAGGCCAGGCGGCCACAGGCATAGCGGGTTTGCCGGACTTGGGAAAACAACGTCAACCCGGCTAACAACAACACCGCGGCCTGCCACCGTCGCCGCCAGGAGGCAATGCCGAACACGCTGAATCCCGCCAGCAAACAAACATGAGCCCATGGCAAGACCACCAGCCAGGGGGTCTTGTAGGCAATCACACTGTAGATCAGAATATGCCCCATCGCCGCATAGGCAATGAAGCGGATCATCAGCCGCTGCTTTTCCTCCATCGCATCCCGGCGCAGGGTGTTGGCACAGGCTATGAGTGCCAGCACAACCACTGGCGTGCCATACCACCAGATGCCGCCGGCCTTGTGCGGTACCGCGAGAAAATCCAGGTAATAGAACAACGGCTTGTCGTGCCCCGGCGTGGTTTTATACACAAAAAACGTGCGTACCGCGTCCACCACCCCCTGCATATGGCGCAAGCCATCGCTGTAAAAATAGCCGGCGGTGACCGCCGCGCTAACCACCGAGAGCAACACCGGCAACCGATAGGCCTGCCACGCGCCAACCACTGCCGCACGGGTCCACCAGGCGCGGTTTCCTAACGCGACCAACCCGCCGGCCGCCAGCCACGCGATGATGCTGATGGCGAACGTCTCCCGCGTCGCAAACATCAATCCAATGAATACTCCCGGAATCCCGAATTTCGGTTTTGTCAGAATGGCCGCCAACGCCAGGATCCCGAATAAACCTAACAATGACTCATGGATATACATCCGGCTGTAGTAAACCAGCAGCGGGGCGGTGGCCAGCAGCGCTGCCGCCAGCAACATCGGTCCATCCCCCCAGCGGCGGCGCCAACACAACGGCAGCAACACCAGCAGCGAGCCGGCAATCGCCGGCAGCAAGCGCGTGGTGCCCTTGGTCATTTCCTGCCAGCGGCTTTCGCCGCGGGCCTGACAGATGGGAATGGCCAACCCGCTTAGCAGCGGCCCGTGAAAATGTTGCGGGTCGAATTGGCTGGTGCCGGATTCCATGCGCTTGGCGGTGATGCGCGCCCCGGTGGCCTCATCACAGTGAAACGGACGCGACGCGAGTTGATCGAAGCGCAGGAACACCCCGCCGGCGATCACACTTGCCCAACAAACCATGATGAGGATATTTCTTGTCACCTGCTCATTCATACGATGTAAGATCCACCGACATTGCAATGTATATTTTGCAGATCCCGCCCGTCATGCCGCTAGCACCAGCCACTATTTTGTTAGTCACTCCCGTGTGGAATGACTCGGCGCGGCTGTCCGGTTTTGGTGCGGAATTGGCACAAGTGC
>JBILFE010000349.1:0-4741 GCA_044351705.1 Luteolibacter sp.
CATCAGTTTATTTGCCATCATCGATCCCATTGTCAGGGGTTATCAGGGGTGGGTTTCGTGTCATGATGAATTCCTGGTTGTTGTCTATCCCTACCTTGTCAATTCACAGCTTTTCAGATTGGATCACCTTGGTTTCGCCATTGACGCGCACGGTTGCCTTGCGTCTGTCGTTAGAGGCAATCCGGTAGGAGGTGACCTTGCCATCCTGCCATGCGATATCCACTTCGAACGCGCCGCGGGCACGCAGTCCCTTGACGCTGCCCGTAGGCCAGGCTTTGGGCAGGGCCGGTAACAATTCGATTTCGCCGGCGTGACTCTGCATGAGCATCTCGGCAATGCCCGAGCAGCCGCCGAAGTTGCCGTCAATCTGGAACGGCGGGCAACTGTCAAACATGTTAGGCAGGGTGCGGGGCGGCGTCATCAACATCGCCAGCAATTTATAGGCGTGATCGCCGTCTAAGAGCCTAGCCCAAAGATTGATCCGCCAACCCACGCCCCAGCCGGTGGCGTCGTCGCCGCGAACCGCGAGCGATTTGCGCACGGCGGCGGCCAGTTCGGGCGTGCCGCGCGCTGTGATCTGAGCGCTTGGATAGAGGCCGTAGAGATGCGACACGTGGCGGTGTTGCTTCTCCGGTGCCTGCATATCCCAGTCGTCGAGCCATTCCTGAAGTTGGCCATCCTTGCCAATCTGATTGGGCGCGAGCCGCGCGCGGGTGGCCACAAGTTTCGCGCGGATGTCGTCGTCCACGCCCAGAATCCCGGACGCCTGGATGCAGTTGGTGAACAAGTCGCGGATGATCTGGCTGTCCATGGTGGGGCCGGCACAGACACTCACGCGGCCGGGATGGGTGTTTTCCGGCGAGAGCGACGGGCAGGTCACCAGCCATTTGTGTTGCGGCTCTTCCACGAGGGTATCGAGGAAGAATTGCGCGGCACCCTTCATGACCGGATAGACTTTCGCCAGATATTGCTTGTCGCCACCAAACTCATAGCGGTCCCACAAATGCTTACAGAGCCACGCGCCGCCCGTCGGCCAGAACCCCCAGGTCGGACCGTCAATGGGCGCAGTGGCCCGCCACAGGTCGGTGTTGTGATGGCAGACCCAGCCGCCGGCACCCCAATTCACCTTGGCCGTGCGGCTGCCCGGTTCGACCAATTCGCTGACCATTTGGATGAGCGGGGCGGTGCACTCGCCGAGATTGGCGGGTTCCGCCGGCCAGTAGTTCATCTCGGTGTTGATGTTGATCGTGTACTTGCTGTCCCACGGCGGTGCCATGCTTTCGTTCCACAGCCCCTGCAATGTCGCCGGCTGGCCACCCGCACGCGAGCACGACAGCAGCAGGTAGCGGCCGAACTGGAAGTACAGCGCCGCCAACTGCGGGTCGTTGCCCTCGGCAAATTTGGCGATCCGCTGATCGGTCGGCAGTTTCGCCTGGTCGGTGACGCCGAGATCTAACGAAACCCGCCTAAACAGCCGTTGATGTTCCGCGATGTGGTCCTTGCGCAGGACATCTAACTTTTTCTTGGCGGCATTGGCGAGGTATGCCTGGGTGAGCGCCTCGGGGTCGCCGCTGACATCCTTGTAGCTCTTGTAGCTCGTGGCGGCGGCGATGAGCAAGGTCGCCGAATCCGCGCCACTGACAGAAACGTTGTCTTTGCCGGCGCTTATCTTGCCGCCCTGCGTGAGCACGCGGACGCGGGCCTGGAACTTCAGCGCGCCGGGGATGCCGTTGGCTTGGGCGTTCACGCCGCTCATGACAAGCGTGCCCGGCGACTCCGTCCCGACCGTGGCTTTCTGCGGCGTTGCCATCGCCGCGGTGAAGCCGATCTTGCCCGGTTGGTCGGCGGTTAGATGGACAACAATCACTTGATCCACCGGGCTGGAGAAGACCTCACGGACGAACGTCACCCCGCCAACCGAGTATGTCATGCTGGCGATGGCCGTGTCGAGATCGAGATCACGACGGTATCCGGTTACGGCGCCGCTATTGGGAAAGCTCAACTTCAAATCGCCCAGAGTTGTGTAAGGCATTTGTTTCAGCGGGCGCGCCATCATCTTCGCGCCGATCAGGCCATGCGCCTGGCCGTACTTGCCCTCGAAAATGAGCCGGCGGGCCTCGGGCAGTGCCAGCAAGGCCTCCGGGCTGCTAGGGTCATAGGGCCCGCCAGACCAGAGCGTGCCTTCGTTGAGTTGCAAGCGTTCGCTATCCACCCCACCAAACACCATGGCACCGAGCCGTCCGTTGCCCACCGGAAGGGCCTCAACCCACTGCCCGGCCGGCTTGTCATACCACAACTTCAAGTCCTGCGCCGTCTCACCCTGGCCCACACAGGCGACAAAGGCGGCGGCAAAAACAAGGATCTTCGGGATAATCACTTTCGTGTGTTTCATGAGATGGGTCATGTTTGTTAGATCAACGGGTTTCCCACTTGAACGCGCGGCTCAATGCGTCATGCCACCGCGCAGCGTGTTTGTCGAGGCCCTTGTGGTTGAAGTGCACGCCGTCGTGCCGGTATTCCGGGCCTAGCAGGAGGACAGGCAAGATGCGCAGCTGCCATCACAGGCTGGAAGCCTGTTTTCCCTGACAGCCGGGACGGCTGTCTTCCATGTGTTAGTGCGATATTCATCGGGTTCATTGTTCCAGCATGTTGACCGCGTTCTTGGCGCGGGGTTTGGGTGTGACTGATAGTTTCTCCAATTTTCCGGCTTTGAGCACGCCGGCCACGGTGATGCTACTCCACCAGGAGCGCCAGGTCGATGTATTGCCCGCCGCGCGTTTGGCGGGTGTGCACTGCGAGGGTGTTGGTGCCTTGCTTCAAGGCCTTGCGCAGCGTCTCGGTCACCAACAGCAATTGATAGTTTCCGACGAACCCGCTCACGCCGAGGATCTTCGTTCCGTTGACATAGACCTCGGTGTCTTCGTCGTAATAAATGACCACGCCGCCCTTCATCAGATCCCCGCCGTCATAGTCAAAGGTCTTCCTGAGGTAGATGTCTGCGGTGGCCCAGTCCGTGCGGACTTTGCCATCCCCATGGCCGAACGGCGCAAGGCCGGTCTGCCACTTCGTGTCATCAAAGCCTGCCGCCGTCCAATCGTCAGCAGGCTTGGCGGTGACATAGCGGTAGGGCGTGCTCAGTTTCCCGTCCTGCACGGCTCCCACCAGCACTTTCCACTTGGCATCAACCACGGTGACCACTGGCTGGCTGGCAGTTGGTTCATTGCGCTCATAAGCCGCCTGCCGCGAGGTGATGGCGTGCAGTTTCTTCGTGTCGAACTTCGGTTTGCGGTCATAGTAATACAGTCCGTTGCGTTCCTGTTCGATGTCCGTCAATTGGGTGTAGCAGAAACCAAACAAATTCGGGTTGTCGAGCATGGCATCGATGGTGCCTTGGTAACGGGCATAGAATTCATCGGGGGATTTGGGGTCCTTGCCATAGCTCCAGCCACCTTCGGCGGCCCAACCGATGCCGCCGATTTCGCTAACCATGAAGGGCACGCCGAAGTCCGCTTGTGATCTTGTTTGGCCGACATAGCGTGCGGGGGCAAGTGGCCCTGCGGGCGGGCCGGAGAAATAGTCCAGCCACTTTTTGCGCAAGCGTTCCGGTTCGCCGGTGTAATCATGGGCATCCCTGACCTCCGGGTTGGGCAGGGTGTGCATCCAGCCGCTGGCTTCCAAGGCCGGCCGTGTCGGGTCGATGGCCTTGGTGATGTTCCAGATCATTTGTTGGAGTTCGCCCGTGCCCTCGAAGTTCTCATTGAAGGCGCACCACCCGATGATGGCCGGATGGCTTCTATCCCGCAACAGGATCTCGGTCCATTCATTGACGACGGCAGAGAAACCCTCGCGCTGGTTGCCGTAACCCGCGTTGGGATATTCGCCCCACACCAGATACCCGAGTTTGTCGGCCCAGTAGAGAAAGCGGGGCTCGAACACCTTCTGGTGCAGCCGCGCGCCGTTGTACCCGCAGGCCATGCTCATCTCGATGTCCTGCTTGAGCGCCTCGTCAGAAGGCGCGGTCCACAGGCCGTCCGGATAGAACCCCTGGTCGAGGATCAAGCGTTGGAACACCGGTTTGCCATTGATGAGGATCTTGCGGCCGTCAATCGTGATCTTGCGCAAGCCGAAATAACTCCTGAGTTCGTCGACGGTCTCCTTGCCGTTGCGCAGCGTGAGTTTCAGATCGTAGAGGAACGGGGTTCCCGGTTCCCATAACTTCTTATCCTTGAGATTCAACACCAGGGTGTTCTGCCAGGGGCCGGCAGCGGTGTCGGTGCCCGTCAGCTTGCCGTCGGCAAAGGCCTCCGCCGTGAGTGTCAAATCCTTGTCCGATCCATGGATCCTGGCCGTGATCAAAACCCGTGTGTTGTCAGGATCGGGAACCACGGAGATGTTTTCAATGAACGACGAGCCCACGGCTTCCAGCCACACCGGCTGCCAGATGCCGGTGGTGCGGGTGTAGAAGCAGCCCGCGCTCTGATCGCTTTTCGATTGCTTGCCGCCTGGCTGGAGGCCTGACCACAGGTCATCGATCACCTTCACCACCACTTCATTGGATCCCGCCTTGAGCAATTTGGTGATCTCAAAATTGAATCCCACATTGCCGCCGCTGTGCATGCCCGCCGCTTGGCCGTTGATGAAAACCTGCGCCCGGTAATCCACGCCGCCGAAGTGGATGCGCACCCGCTTGCCTTGCATGGCCGGCGGCAACGTGAACGCGCGGCGGTACCAGACGTTCTTC
>JBILFE010000350.1:0-4731 GCA_044351705.1 Luteolibacter sp.
TGCAAGGCCACTTCCAAGCCCGCGCCGCCCTGCTTGGCGGGAAACAACATGTCAAGGGTGATGGCCTGGAAGCCGGCCAGCTCGATCTCGCGCAACTGGGCAAGCGTGCGGTTATCGATGATCGGGTTGTCCAAACGGATCATGCGGCAGCTTTGGGGGCCGGGCTGGAGCAGGTTGCCTTCCGAGCCGATGAAGGTTTCAGTGGCGGTGACGAGTTCCTCGCGGATGCAATCGAGCGCGGGATTGGTCACCTGCGCGAAGATCTGCTTGAAATATTGATAGAGATGCTTCGGCTTTTCCGACAACACCGCCAGCGGGGTGTCGTTGCCCATGGAGGAAATCGGTTGGACCCCGGTGCTGGCCGATGGCCCGAGCAGCAGGCGCAAATCCTCATAGGTGTAGCCGAAGGCCAACTGGCGCTCGCGAATGCGCTCCACCTCGACGGGTTTGGGTACGACGGGTGCGGGCAGTTGATCGAGGGCGACGCGGTTGTCATCCAACCACTGGCGGTAGGGTTTGGCGCTGTAGACGCGGCGTTTGACCTCCTCATCGGGGATGATGCGGCCTTCGTTCATGTCCACGAGGAACATGCGGCCCGGACGCAGGCGGCCTTTTTCCACGATCGAGAGCGGGTCGATGTCGGGCAGCACGCCGACCTCCGAGGCCATGATGACCAGGTCATCGTCGGTGACATAGTAGCGGCTGGGGCGCAGGCCGTTGCGGTCGAGCACGGCGCCGATTTGTTGGCCATCGGAGAAGGTGATGGAGGCCGGGCCATCCCAGGGTTCCATCAGGCAGGCGTGGAATTCGTAAAACGCGCGCTTGGCGTCATCCATCAGGGTGTGACGCTCCCAAGGCTCGGGAATCATCATCATCATGGCATGGGCGAGGTCGTAGCCGCCATAGTGGAGGAACTCCAGCGCGTTGTCGAAGCGCGCGGAGTCCGAGCCGTCCTCGTCAATGACCGGGAAGAGTTGCTCGATGTCCACGCCGAAAACATCGCTTTTGCAGAGCGACTCACGGGCGCGCATGAAATTGGAGTTGCCGCGGACGGTGTTGATTTCGCCGTTGTGGGCGATGAAGCGGTTGGGATGGGCACGCGACCAACTCGGGAAGGTGTTGGTGGAAAACCGCGTGTGCATCAAGGCCAGCGCGGACTCAAAGTCAGGGTCGTGGAAATCATAGAAATAATCGCCCAACTGGCAGGCGGTGAGCATGCCCTTGTAGATCATCGTCTTGGCGGATAAGCCGGTGACGTAATAATAATTGGCTCCGGGGAAGGTGTTGCCACGATTACCGTGAACGTCGCTGAATTTGTTAGGCACGTCATTGGTGCGGATCGAGTGCGCCACCTGCTTGCGGATGACGTAGAGTTTGCGCTCGAACTCCATCGCATCGGTGATGTCCGGGCTGCGTTTCAGGAACACCTGCTTGATGACCGGTTCGTAGCGGCCGGAGGTCTTGCCGAGGATTTCACTGCGCACCGGCACGGTGCGCCAGCCGAGGAATTTCTGCCCCTCATCGCGGATGACGTGTTCGAACAACTGCATGGCGGCCTCACGCACGCTCGGTTCCGGTGAGAGGAACACCAGGCCGGAGGCGTATTCACCCTCCGGCGGCAGCTCAATGCGCTGCTTGGACAATTCCTTGCGCAGAAACTTGTCTGGCATCTGGACGAAAATGCCCGCGCCATCGCCGGTGGCCGGATCGGCGCCGCTGGCTCCGCGATGGTCCATGTGGCTGTTCATCATCAAGGTTTTGATGATGATGTCGTGCGAGCGCTTGCCCTTCAAATGGGCGATGAAGCCCACGCCGCAGCCATCTTTTTCCTGCGACGGATGCCACAGACCTTGCGGCGCAGGCCAGCCATGCGGTGATGTTTGCGAGTCGGACATGTGGGGTGGGGGGGCTATGGGCGGGTGTGGGCGGGCGGGGATCAAGGCCGGAAGTGGTGTGGGGAGGGGGTTTGGGTGCGGCGCGCGGAAGATAGCTGACTTTTTCGTGGCGGCAAGAGGATTTTGCCGGAAAGGCAGGCTTGTAAGCAAGGCTTGACCGGTGCCATCCGGCCAGCTAGATATTCCCGCATCATGAAACACATCATTCCACTGCTTGTCGCCGCCGCCGGTCTCGCCCACGCCGAAATCGCCGTCAGCGTCGGCGAGGTCAGTGACAAGCGTACCACCGGCGAGTTTTTTTCCGGGCTTGAGATCAAGCTGCGCCTGACCGGCTCGGAACTGGCCGAGGTCAAGGGCATGCGCGTCAAACTGGCTGGCGCCAGCGATGACGCCGGCAAGAATCTCGTCGATGAAAAGAAGCAGCGCATGGGAAGCGATGACTTCAAGCCGCTTGAAGAACCGTTTGGCCCGGGACCCAGGAAGCAGGGCGAGTATGAGGCGGCAATCAATCTGGCCAACCCCGAGCGCGCCGCAAAAAGCGTGAAGATTGCCGGCACCTTGGAGCTGATGTCGCCCAAGGCGGACCCGGCGTGTGTTGTCACCGCCAGCGTGGCCAAGGACGCGGGCAAGCCGCTGGACAATCCTGCGCTCAAAGCTGCCGGGGTGACTATCACGTTCAAAGCCGCCAAGGCCGATGAGCTTGGCTACAAGATCAAGGACCCGCAAGACAAGGTGGCGGCGGTGGAGTTTTGCAGCGCGGACGGCAAGCCGCTGGAAACCCGCGGTGGCGGATCCATGGGCTTTGGCGGCAGCAAGGACGTCTCGGTCAATGTGACAAAAGTGCCGGATGGAGCGGTGGCCAAAATCTATCTGATCACCGCCAAGTCCCTCGTGGTGGTGCCCTTCAAGCTCGACGCCATCAAGCTGCCGTGAGGGGGGCTAGCCTGCGCGTGGCCATAGCTGTCGTATCGGCGCGCAAAATCATCTCATCCAGCGATGCCGAACGGCAACCTAACGCCCCCGGAGTTCCGCTTGAAACCTCTGGTACAGGGCGATGGAAATCCGGAAGTTGTGGGAAGAAATGGCGGTATCCAGATCGGCCAGGGCCTCGCGTTTTGAAAGCAGCCCCCGCCTCACTGCGGCAGCCAGCAGACCGAGGGTGCCGATGGTGGCGATGCCTTCGCTCTTGGCGATGCGGCGCAGCATGCGCTCATCCGCCACCAACCAGGCCGCGTGATGGCGCACAGCATAGGTCAGGGTTTGCCGGTCACTGGCACTCAAGCGCCCGGACTTGTAGCTTGATTCGGCAAAGGCGATGGTTCTAACTGATTTTAGAAACGCCTTCAGCCGCTTCTGTTCGAGGACGTGATCATGCTCAGCACCGAGCACCTCATCCACCACGCATTGCAAGACCACGACATCCTTCCCCAATAACCCGCGAATCAGGCCCAGGCGGTCCAGCTTGGCCAGGAATATCAACGGACTTGCGTCACAGACCACGGTCATCATTTCAAGGCGCGTAAATCTTCCTCCAACTCGGCCACGTCATAGTGCAATTCGAGCTTTTCCAAATCCATGAGCGCCAGAAAATCCCACAGGCTGAGTCCGGCCAGTTCAGCGGCACGCGACAGCGTCACTTCTTCGCGGCGAAAGGCTTCCACCGCCCGCTCGCGGCGGAGATGTTTCAAGCCATTGCGCACCAGTGACTTGATCAAGGTGGCGCGGTCACAGCCCTCCAGCTCAGCCAGGGACTGGATGAGGGACAAATCCGCGGCGTCAAGACGGGTGGAAACGGTGCTCGTGGCAGACATGTTTACAAAATCGCGGATTGCAAACCAAATGCAAGGGGGAAATCAGCAGGAAAATCAGTAGGTTGGCATCGCCGGCCATCGATCCGCTGGCCGCCCGGCGAGGAAAAGTTGGAATTTTCTTCTCTGGCACAGGTTCGCAACTCGTCAATCCTGAGGCATCAGCAGAGGGATAGCCCTTTTTCCGTGGCGGCGGTAGATGTGAAAATCCGAGTCCAAGGTGAATACGGCGCACTCGCCATGCAATTCGCTGAGCCGCACCAGAGTCGCGTCCGCCAGCGACATGGGCACATTTCTATAGCGATCCATCAAAGACCGCAGATGGCGGCGCTCGCTGTTGAAATCCAGCCCCACCGAGATCGCGCCTGAATCCGCTAGGGCGAACAACTCATCTGCGTCGAGCCCATCCCGTGCCAAAAGGAAGGCCACTTCGGTGAGAACCGGCTCGCTGGTTAGAAAAGGCCTGGACAAGCGCCGAGCGACCTTGCAGGCCCAAGCGTGTTCCTTCGTGTCAGGGTCGATGAGCGCCACGAGAACTCCAGTGTCCGCAATGACCGTCATTCACCGAAGCCCTCCATGTATTTCGGGTTGCTGGCCAGATCCGGTAAGCCCCGTCCGCGGCGTGCCCATGCTTGCTTTAGAATCGGCAGGGCCACGTCGAAAAATGATTCGCCCGGCGGTACTTCAGGCAGCGCCACGGCTGCGGAACCCTTGCCCATTTTTAATTTTTCCGAGCTGCGCTTTAGGGCTTTCAATGTTCGCGCCGGAACCTCTTCCGGCGACACGAGCAGCCGCGGCTCCAACACGTAACAGCCGTTGGATAGCGCCTTGACTTGGAAATACTTCGTTTGCGCGCCGCGCAGGCTGATGCGGTTCTTCGAGTCGGCAGCTACGTCGTAGTTCTGAACAATCGAGACCTCCCGCTGGGGCCTGGGGCGTTTGTCGGTGGCACTGTCCATGACGGCAATTTGGTGGGAATTCCCACCTTCGTCAAGCCCTCATTCCAGGAATCTTTTTGTGCCAGCACG
>JBILFE010000351.1:0-4727 GCA_044351705.1 Luteolibacter sp.
AGTTATAAAAACCCACCGGGTTCCGGTAAATCGTGCCAAATAAACCACTGAAACACTGATTGCCACTGCTATCACTGAGAAGAATTTTATGATTATTTCAGTGGCATCAGTGGTCCTCAGTGCATTCAGTGGTAAAAATCGTCACGCAAAATCATAAAATCCCGTTAACTTGACGCGCATGCCCGGAGGTGCTGTCCCTGCCATTGGCCATGATTTTTTCTGTGTTTCGTGCTGGCGTGGTGGCGGGTTGTTGGTTAGGATGGGTCGGAATGATGGAAAAAGAAGGAGTCCAGACCCGACGCAGGATAGAACCCCTCATGGGCGGGGTGGCGTTGTTGTTGTTGTTAGTGGGCTGCGTGGTGGTGCTGCGGCCGTTTTTGTCGGCCCTGATGTGGGCGATCGTGCTGGCGTTTTCGTTGTACCCCTTGCAACGGCGGTTCACCCGCTGGTTCCGTGGCTCGCGGACGCTGGCGGCGTGTCTGGTGACGCTGACGCTCACGGTATTGCTGGCGGGACCGGTGGTGTGGATCGGTTTCAGCCTGGCGGAGGATGGCAAGGCGCTCACCGCAGCGACGCGCAAATGGTTTCTGTCGATGCCGGACGAGGCGCCGGCCCTGGTGAGCGGGACGCCCGTGATTGGCAAGGAATTGGCGGCCTATTGGGAGAGCTTTGCGGTTGGCCGCAAGCAATGGATGGAAAAGTTGGAAAAGGCGTCGCAGGATCCGCCGCCGCGGGCGAAAATCGTAGAGGAGAAGGGCAATGACCTGGTGGTGGATGCAGTTCCGGAAGCGCTACCATCGGCTGCACCGACAGCAAATGGAGCGGTCAAGCCGGAATCCCCGGAGTTGGTTATGTTGTTAGGAAGGTCGATTGCATGGGCGCGGACCTGGTTGATATCGGTGGGGCTGGCTGTGGGCAATGGCGTGCTGCAGGTGTTGGTGAGCGCGTTTCTGGCGTTTTTCATGTTGCGGGATGCGCAGGTGCTGTCGGAGCGCATGGGTTTGGCGGTGGACCGTTTGACCGGCGGCCGCGGGCGGCATTTGATGAATGTGGCGGGGGCAACGGTCAAAGGGGTGATTTTCGGCATCCTGGGTACGGCCTTGGCGCAGGCGGTGGTGGCCGGGGTCGGGTTTGGCATAGCGGGGGTGCCGGGGGCAGTGCTGTTAGGCGGACTGACGTTTTTTTTCGCGGTGATTCCGTTTGGGCCGCCGATCATCTGGGTACCGGCGGCGCTGTGGTTGTTCAGCCAAGGCAATCCGGGGTGGGGGATGTTCATGTTGCTGTGGGGGGTGTTAGGGATCAGCGGGGTGGATAATTTCCTGCGCCCGTATTTGATCAGCCAGGGCAGCAAAATGCCATTTGTGTTGATCTTTTGCGGAGTGATCGGCGGGGCTATCGCCTTCGGTGTGGTGGGAGTGTTTCTCGGGCCGACCTTGTTGGCCGTGACCTTCCGCTTGATCGAGGAGTGGGCGGTGGCTCCGGGTACACCAGCAGCGCCGGCATCGGATGCCGGGAGGACGGCGTGACTGCAATAAAACCCGTTTTTTTCCAAGCATCCGGCATCGGATGTGTCATACTCCACGAATCAACCTATCCACATATATGACAACGCACCCCGACTTGACCCTTCGCCATCTGGGCACCCTCACCCTGCTCGGCCTGTTGGCCGCCACGCCGGGTGCTATTGCCGAGCCCTCGCTGACCATCTACAACCAGAACTTTGCCGTGGTCCGAGACACCGTTGCGTTAGATCTCAAGGCAGGCGTCAACGAGTCGCGCTTTTCCGGCATGACGGCGCAGGCCGAGACCGACTCGGTGATATTGCGCGACCCGACCGGCAAGGTGAAATTCCAAATTTTGGAACAAGCGTACCGCAACGACGCGGTTTCCTCCGGCTTGATGCTGCAACTCAACGAGGGCAAGACCATCGATTTTTTCGTCCACGAACCTAACAAACCAGACCGCATCGTGCAGGGCAAGATTGTGCGCAGCGGCTACAACCCCGGCGGCCGTCCGGCCACCCAACCGATCATCGAGGTCGATAAAAAGCTTCAATTCAGTCTGCCGGGCGAACCGGTGTTTCCGGCACTTGGTGACGACACCATTCTCAACCCGACCCTGACGTGGACGATCAACGCCGGGGAGGCTGCCAAGATTGACGCCGAACTCGCCTACGTCACCGCCGGGCTGACCTGGCAGGCCGATTACAACATCGTTGCCGCCGACAAGGGCGACCTCATCGACATCGTCGGTTGGGTGACGTTCAAGAATGAGAGCGGCACGACCTTCAAGCAGGCCAAGGTCAAGCTGATGGCCGGTGATGTCAACAAGGTGCAGCCGCCACAGCCCAGGCCGATGGGCCGCGTGATGAAAGCCGCCGCCATGGATATGGCCATG
Organism: Luteolibacter sp.; assembly: GCA_044351705.1. Lineage (GTDB taxonomy): Bacteria > Verrucomicrobiota > Verrucomicrobiia > Verrucomicrobiales > Akkermansiaceae > Luteolibacter. The sequence goes on from JBILFE010000351.1 coordinate 2,398, forward strand.
GCCGAGCCTGTGAGCGAAAAGGCGTTTGACGAATTCCACCTTTACACCATTGCCCGTCCGGTGACCCTGCGCAATCAGGAGACCAAACAGGTCGAGTTCGTCCGCGGCACCGGCGTGAAGGCGCCCAAGATCTATGTCTATGACGGCGCGACGATGAACTACGGCGCCCGGAACTATTTCCGCGGCGAGGGAGAATACGGGATCCAGACGAACAAAAAAGTCTGGACCCTGCGCGAGTTCAAAAACAGCAAGGACAACAACCTCGGCATGCCGCTGCCCAAAGGCCGACTGCGCTTCTATCTCCGTGATGACGACTCCTCGCTCCAGTTCACCGGCGAAAACAACATCGACCACACCGCCAAGGATGAAACCGTGCGCGTCTATCTGGGCAATTCATTCGACCTCGTCGGCGAGCGCCGCCGCGTCGCCTACAAGGTGGACAGCTCGAACCATTGGCTCGACGAAACCTTCGAGATGAAATTGCGCAACCACAAGAAGGAGGCCGTCGAGATCCGCGTCGTCGAACACCTGTCGCGCTTCGACAATTGGGAACTCAAACAGAAGTCCGACGATTTCCGCAGCCTCGACAGCCACACCATTGAGTTTCCGGTCACGGTCAAGCCCGACGAGGAAAAAGTCGTGACCTATCAGGTTCACTACACCTGGTGATCGCCGGCGGCCAACCTAACATTCCATGCCATGCCGCACCGCGAATTTCTCACACACGGCCTGATTTTTGCCAGCCTGTTGGCAGTTGTCCAGGCACAGAACCCGCCAGGTTTCAAGGAGCTTGATATTGGGGCTGCCGCCCCCGCGTTCAAGCTGATAGGCATCGACGACAAGACCCTGACGCTGGACGACTTCAAGGGCTCCAAGTTTCTGGCGGTCGTGTTCACCTCCAACCACTGTCCGGTCTCCCACGCGGCCGAGCCGCGCCTGATCAAGATCTATCAGGAGTACAAGACTCAGGGGCTGGGGGTGGTCGCCATCAATCCGAACCATCCGGATGGGCTGCGTCCGGACGAACTGGGGTTTTCGAAATACGGCGACAGTTTTCCCGAGATGAAGTTATACGCCAAGGAGATGGGGTTTCCTTTTCCATTCTTGTATGACGGGGAAACCCAGTCCGTGGCCATGGCCTACGGCTGCCTGGCCACGCCGCACGTGTTTCTGTTCGATGAGGAACGCAAGCTGCGTTACAAGGGGTGGATCGACGAGTGCCGTTTTCCGGGGGAGGAACACGTTAGAAAGCCGGACTTGCGTAACGCGGTTGCGGCCCTTGTTGCGGGACAACCCGTGCCGGTGGCCGTCACCGGTCCCATCGGGTGCTCGACGAAGTGGCGCATGAAAAGCGAGGAGGTGGCCAAGGACGACGAAAAATGGGCGGCGGTGCCGGTTTCCATTGAATTGATTGATGCGGCCGGCGTGGCCAAGCTGCGCTCCAATCCGACGGACAAATACCGGCTGATCAACGTCTGGGCCACCACCTGCGCCCCTTGCGTCGAGGAGTTTCCCGGACTCGTCCGGGTGGCCCGCCGCATGGGCCTGCGCCCCTTCGAGCTGGTTACGATTTCCACCGACATGCCGGCGGACAAAGCCAAGGCCGAACGCTTCCTTCTCAAATATCGGGCCGGCTTGCCCGGACACCTCAAGGCTGGTCTGGCCAGGGAAGGTCGCGTTACTAACAACTACCTGTTCACCGAGCCGAGCATGGATTCGCTCATCAAGGCGCTTGACCCGGAGTGGGCCGGTCCCCAGCCGCACACCCTGTTGGTCGCCCCAGGTGGTGCCGTCGCATTCCGCCACACCGGCAAGCTCAGCGAGACCGAGCTCGTCGAAAAAGTCGTCACCGTGCTCACCCCATATTATCAGCCCTGAATATGCCGCGTTGGCTGGAACGGAGGATGCACCAAGTGTGCCATTAACCCGACTTCCAAAGTTGGTTCCGTTATATCCGATAGATTAACCACAGATTACACGGATTACACGGATTACACGGATTACACGGATTACACGGATTGAAATTGGGTTCAGCCCGCCCGTTGGTGCTCGTCAACAAGATTGCAAAATCCCTATTTATCTCCTTGGCATGAAAAACCGAATCGCTAGACTCGACTGACAGTTGATTCATATAAACCGACCCACAAGCCGCCCCCATCCGCCCATGTCCAAGTTAGAAACGATGACCTCCCGTGAGCGCGTACTCACCGCGCTTAACCATCAAACGCCGGATCGGGTGCCGATCGACCTTGGCGGCAACCAGACCGGCATTCACAAGAACGCTTACCTCAATCTGATCCGTCACCTGGGTATCAGCGATGAACTGCGCA
>JBILFE010000352.1:0-4724 GCA_044351705.1 Luteolibacter sp.
CTCTGCATTTCAATTTCACCACCGATGTCATCGGGCGCTGGGCCGAGCAACGCCCCGAAGCGGTGGGGTTGTGGTGGACCGACGACACCGGCCGGGAAGAACAATTCAGCTTCCACCAACTGGCCGCCTTGAGCGGCAAAGCGGCCAATTTTTTTCAAGCGAGCGGGATCGGGCGCGGTGATCGGGTGCTACTGGTCCTGCACCGGGTGCCGCAATGGTGGATTGCCATGCTCGGGTTGATCCGTCTCGGGGCGGTGCCAGTGCCGGGAACCCCCTTGCTCACCACACGCGACCTGAAGTACCGCATCGATGCCGCCAAAATCGGCGCGGTCATCACCGACACCGAGGGTGCCGCCAAACTCACCGATTTTACCGGTGTGCGCATCGGGGTCGGGACGGCGACGCCGGAGTGGACCGATTTTGATGCCGGAGTGGCAGCGGCGACCGCCGCTTATGCGGATGAACCCACCCGCAGCGATGCGCCGGGCATCCTGTTTTTCACCAGCGCCACCACCGGCCATCCCAAAATGGTGCTGCACACCCAAGCCAGCTACGGCATCGCCCACCGCTTGACCGGCGAGTATTGGCTCGACCTCACTCCCGATGATATCCACTGGAACATCTCCGACGTCGGTTGGGCCAAAGCCGCATGGTCCAGCCTGTATGCGCCATGGCAAATGGGCGCCTGCATCTTCGTAACCGACAGCCGCGGCAAATTCGATCCGGTTAGGGCACTGCGCACCCTCCAAACCTATCCGATCACCACCTGGTGCGCGCCACCCACAGCACTGCGCCTGATCGTGCGCGAGGATCTAACGCAATATCAGTTTCCACATCTGCGCCATGCGGTCACCGCCGGCGAGCCGCTCAACCCGGAAGTGCTCGCCCTCTGGAAAAACGCCACCGGTCTGACACTCCACGAGGCCTACGGCCAAACCGAAACCGTGATGCTCATCGGCAATTTCCGCTGCACCGGTGCCGCGGTCCGCCCCGGCTCGATGGGCCGCGCCAATCCGGCATTCGAAATTTCCCTGCTAGATGAGCAATTGAACGAATTGCCGGCGGGTCAGGAAGGCGAGGTGGCGGTGCGGGTGGCACCCGTCCGCCCGCTCGGCTTGTTTCAGGAATACTGGCTGCACCCGGAGGTGACCGCGGACCGGTTCCGCGGCAGCTGGTATCTAACAGGCGACCGCGCCACCCGCGACGCAGACGGCTATTTCTGGTTTGTCGGGCGCAAGGACGACGTCATCAAGAGTTCGGGTTATCGGATCGGGCCGTTTGAAGTTGAGAGCGCCCTGCTTGAGCACGCCGCCGTGTTGGATGTGGCCGTGGTCGGCAAGCCCGACGCGCTGCGCGGTCAGATCGTCAAGGCGTTTGTGGTGCTGCGCAATGGTACGGCGCCTGACGCAGGTCTCAAGCAGGAGTTGCAGGACCACTGCAAACAGGCCGTGGCGCCTTACAAATATCCGCGCGAGATCGAGTTTGTCAGCGAGTTGCCGAAAACCACCAGCGGCAAGACCCGCCACGTCGAGTTGCGGCAGCGGGCGTGAGCGCAGGGCGCGCAGGGCGCATAAGACCCGCCGAGCAAGGTGAATTCCTTGACCGGACGGATGCCGCTAAGGGTTTCTGTGACCGTGATATTGCCGCAAACCTAGCAAAACCGGGGATGATCCCCCCTCTTTTTTAACAATTGCCACCCGTAAAGCGCTTGCGCTGTCGGGACATCCTGAGGTCCGATCGGACCTCAGGATGTCCCGAGGCCGGGTGGTGGCTGTCGTGGGGGCGGCCAGGGTAAGATCACGGGTGGCGCGGAAGAATCCCCCGCCAGCAGACTGGCGGTGTCTGGCCGCAGCAAAACCTTGATAAATCCGTGGATCCAGCATAAGCAGGGGTCGGACGTAATTTTCAATGCACATGCCCCCGGATCCCCCCCGCCATCCTGTTCCCCAGTCGCCGGACCCGGCCTGTGCTTGTGCCACGGCCGCCGCACTCCCGGACTGGGTGCCGGCGGGATCCGAACACGACCCGAAATTTGCCTGTCGCGTGATGCCCGGAGTTTTGTTAGACCCTCCATCCGTGTCCCACAGACCGCCCGCCAGGCGGCGTAAACTCACCCTCGACGACTACACCCAGGGCGTGCTGGCGGCGGACATCGGCGTGTTGTCGCGGGCCATCACGCTGGTGGAAAGCAACCACCCCACCCACCAGGCGCTCGCCCAACAACTTCTCACCCGGCTGCTGCCCCACACCGGCAACTCGATGCGCGTCGGCATCACCGGCGTCCCTGGTGCCGGTAAAAGCACCCTCATCGAAACCCTCGGCTGCCTGCTCTGCGAACGCGGCCACCGCCTCGCCGTGCTTGCCGTCGATCCCTCCAGCAGCGTCCATGGCGGCAGCATTCTCGGCGACAAAACCCGCATGCAAAACCTCGTCCGTCATCCGCACGCCTACATCCGGCCATCACCCTCCGGCGGCTCGTTAGGCGGGGTCGCCCGCAAAAGCCGTGAGACCATGCTGCTGTGCGAAGCCGCCGGCTTCGACATCATCCTAGTCGAAACCGTCGGCGTCGGCCAAAATGAAGTCACCGTCCGCTCGATGGTCGATTTTTTCCTGCTCATCATGCTGTCCGGCGCCGGCGACGAACTCCAGGGCATGAAAAAAGGCGTCATCGAAATTGCCGATCTGCTGGCCGTCAATAAGGCCGATGGCGACAACGTCACCCGCGCCAAGCTCGCCGCCGCCGAATCCAACCGAGTGCTGGGCTTTCTGCAACCCGCCACCCCCGGCTGGCAAACCCGCTGCACCACCTGCTCCGCCCACGATCCCGCCACCCTGACGGAAATGTGGCGCAGCATCGAGAAATTCGCCCACACCACGCGCGAGTCCGGCGCCTTTGCCGCCCGCCGCGAACACCAGGCGATCGAATGGATGCATGCCATGATCGAAGAGGAACTACGCAACCGCTTCTTCCGCAACCCCCATATCCAGCAGCTCCTCCCCACTCTCGAACAACAAGTCGCTTCTAACCAAATCCCCGCCGCCACCGCCGCCCGCCAACTCCTCAACCATTCCGGCGGCCTTGAGAGCGGCGGCTGAGCCGTGGCTGTTAGATCCAACACCACCATCACTCCATGAACAAGCAAAAATCAGCCACCATAGTTGGATGCAGCGCACTCCTGTTACTGGCCGCCGGGTCACCGGCCATGGCCGCTGGCGAGCCGGTGGCCCATTGGAAATTTGACAACCGTTCGGCATTGGACTCCGCGAGCGGCATGACCGATGGACTCGATGGCAATTTCAAGTTCATGGCGGAAGGGGTTCGCGGCGGCTGCCTCAGGTTTGACGGCTTCACCACCCGCCTAACACGCCAGGCCGACAAGATGCCGGACCTGAGCCGTGGCTTCACGCTGCAAGGCTGGGTGGCCTTGGCGGCTTATTCGTGGAATTGGACGCCGATCATTGCCCAACGTGAAGGCGACACCCGCGGCTATTCCTTCGGATTGGATAGCACCGGCCATTTCGGCCTGCAACTGGCTGTGGATTATCGCTGGACAAGCTGTCTATCCACGTCGGTGCTGAGCCTCAAAACCTGGCATCACGTCGCTGCCGTGTACGATCCGTCCTTCGGCGTGCGCCTGTTCCTCGATGGCCAGCTGGCAGGCGAACTCGCCTTGCAAAAAAAACTCAGCTTCGCCAAGGAGATCAACCTCCACATCGGCCGCAATCACGATAAAATGCTGCCCGCAAACCGGGTTAGGGAATGGGCGAAGTTTCCCTCATGGTGGGCGCTTGACGGCCTGCTGGATGAACTCACCATCCACGACCGGGTACTCACGGCAGCGGATATCCAAGCTTCGGCGGCGTCGGTCAAACCCGCCGCCACGCCTGACATACCGGCGCGGCGGTTTCCGGATGTGGCCAAAGGCGCCAAGTCCTTCGGCGCCTATCCGACCAGGCTCGAGTATTACGAGCAATGGGATGCGTTGTGGCAGATGGCTGGCGAGCCGGACATCGTGGTCAAGTTTGATGAACTGCCGGTGCAAATGGTGTTTTGGCGCGGCACCCGCTATTCGCCCTGTTGGGTCAGTGAAAACGGAAAATGGATGGCCGACCAGAGTTTGGAAAGCGGGGTCTGGCCGGAGGAATTGAAACGCCGCGGCGGACTCGGCGCGGTCGGTTGCTGCGAACACATGTCTGATACCCAGTGCCGCTTCTCTCATGTTAGAATAGTCGAGAACACCGCCGCACGGGTCGTCATCCATTGGCGTTATGCAATGGTCGACGCGGCACTCCGCTTCGAAAAATATGATGAGGTCGCAGGCCTCGGCCAGTATGGCGACGAGTATTACTATATCTATCCGGACGGTGTGAGCACCCGCGATGTGACCGGTTGGTGGCCAGAACCCGTGCGCCGCGTCGATCAGGAAACCATTTTTCTCAGCGAGCCGGGCACGCGCCCCGAAGACAACTGCGAGCTGGCGGCACTGAGCCTGGCCAACCTCAAGGGCGAATCAAAAACCTATTCCTGGGAAACCGGCTATCCCACTTTGGACCTGGCGGAGCCGGTCATTCAGATGGTCAACCTCAAATCGCACTTCAAGCCGATCATCATCGTCAAGCCCGGTAGCAAAATGGCCACCTTCAGTTGCGAGGTGCGCAAGGAGTTCTCCCATTTCCCCTGGTGGAACCACTGGCCGGTGGCGCGGATTGCCAGCGATGATGAT
>JBILFE010000598.1:0-3093 GCA_044351705.1 Luteolibacter sp.
TCCTGGTCGATCACCCAGAGGAACGTTTTGCCCTGCAACTCGACCACCGCACGCTCAGGCACTTCCAAACTATCCTTGCGGGTGCCCAAGTCCACCCGGACCCGCGCGAACATCCCGGGCCGCAGACTCTTTTTCGGATTGGGAAATTTGGCCCGCATCCGCAAGGTGCCGGTTTTCACATCCACCGCCCGGTCGATGAAGATGAACGTTCCCGGTTCCGGATGTTCCGAGCTGTCGGCCAGAATCAGGGTGAGCGGCAGACTGAATATATCCTTGCCCACTTTGGCGCTCCATTCCTTCACCTTGATGTAGCTCACCTCGCTCACGTTGCAGTAAAACCAGATCGGATCGAGCGTGGACATGGTGGCTAACAAGGTCGGCTCCCCCTTGCCGACCAGATCGCCGATGGACACTTGCTTGGCTCCGATCAGGCCGCTTATGGGGGCCAGCACATCGCAGTACCCCAGATTCAACTGCGCGCTTTCGACCCGCGACTGGGCCGTGAGCACGTTGGCTTTGCCCATGTCCAACGAGGCCCGGGAGTTGTCCAGATCCTGTTGCGGAACCGCCTTTTTTTCAACCAACGGCTCGAGCCGGGCGACGTCGGTCTGATATTTTTTCAGGGCCGCCTCGGCCTCGGCCAAGGCACCCTTGGCGGCCCCGAGTTTTTCCAGGAACGGCTTCTTATCGAGCACGAAGAGGACGTCGCCCTTGTTGACTTCGACGCCCTCAGTGAAACGCATTTCATCCACGAATGCCTCGACGCGGGCGCGCACCTCGACGTTCTGCGGCGAATCAAGCTGGCCAATGAGCGTGGCACTCAGCGGCACCTCCGAGGGCGTCAGTTCCATGACCTCCACTATGGGCGGCGGCAGCGCGATGGCCGCAGGCTTCTTGCAGCCGCAAAGCAACGCCGTGGTCACCAGTGCCACTTGGAGCCCGACGCGTGTCGTAAGGCAGGTGGCGACATGCCGCCGTCCGGGGGTGGCGCGGAGGCGGGATGGGAGGTGGGATTTTGTTCTCAAGTCGTTGGGGGGTTGGTGCTTCAAGGCAAATCTTTTCTTCGGGCGATTTAAACAAAGCCTTCCACGCCGTCAAACAGATAATTGGTTGGAGGTGATGTTACCACAGGGTGATGGGCTTAATCAGCCTCTACTAAAGGATCCGCAGAGCGTTTCAGATTCAGCTCAGCATCGGTGCGGATTTTGTTTTCGCCGCCTATCCCAGCCCGCTTCTTGGCTCCGCCGCTCCTGGCACCCGAGCGCTCACGGCCGTCCTCAAACAACCAGCACCGGTATATTTCAGCAGCGCTCATCCCTTCGGCCGTGACCGGGGTGTCCCAGGCCGCTTCGCCGCGATCCGCATGCCCGACCACCCCGCACAACCCGCTGCGTGCCGCCGTCGGCTGTGCCGGGGTTCGTTCTGTAGGATGCGCGCTCATCGTGTGATCTTCAGCTCGTCATTTGCCGACCAGTCATTGTGACCGCCACTAATCGCGGTAAATCGGGTGCCGCGAATCTGTCCCGCCAGTGCCTTGGCATGCTCAATCGGGATAATCGTGTCACCCGTACCGCCCGCCTCCCGGTGGCGTGCGACCTTCGCCGAAGTATTTTTCGCTCCGGTAGCGCAGCCACACGCGCAACACCTGCGGCAGATTTGCGCTGTGGTACGGCTGAGTTCCACGCCGATGTCGTGGGTCGCCGCGCCCATCCACACCGGCCGGCCGTCGTCGGTTTGATCGGAGCGCCAGAACCTGACATGGTGACGTTCGCGCGGACTGTGGCCGACGGCTTTTTCAAAAGCGAGGTCCTCCTTGCGGCCATACAGATAGAGACTGCTCACCGGGGCGTTGGGATCGGGCTTCTTGAAGACGGTATCCACTGCAATGCGCACACTGCTTGCGAAAGTCAGCGGATTGGCCGGATCCCAACCTGCCGCATGCAGGGCGCGAACGACATCTTCCTCGCTGCCGACCACAGCGATGTTGAGCGGGTCGCCGGGAATGCCGCTGCCGGTCTGCGTGAGGTGCTCGCCAGTCGCTAGATCCGGATGCCGACGGGCGTTCCAGTGATCGAGTCGCGGCATGACGAGATAGGCCACGATGAGATAGATCATGATCGTAACCGAAACCGACCAGCCCAAGCGGGGACGCCTTCGCCGCTGCTGACCCTCGGCGGTACTCATCGTTTTGATTTGGACAGGCGTTTTTTGAGAATGCGTTCCACTTCGGCAATGCCTTCCTTGGTCGAATAGGTGAGGCCTTGATTTCCCAGAGTTCTTTGTTCAGATCACGAACGAGTCGCCGGCGTGGAAGCAGTCGGTCCAGATGAACGAGTGCCCGCATGCCGGGCACGAGAACCGCCGACCCATTAGCGCCTTGGGTCCGCTCAAGTGCTGGCAACAGGATGGATTGGGGCAGGAGATTTTCATGATGGGGAATCTATCAGGCACATCCGTCAGCGAAAGTCCCCCGGAGAGATGGGGGGCGGCCATGGCGGGGCGGCGATCATTGCGTGGCTGTCTGATAGCACGGGGGTTGGCCGGGGACAAGCGGGAAGTGAGACGCACAGGTACACGCAACAGGCATTTCGACTATTTGTCTGTGGCCAGATTTTGTGATTTCATGGTTTCTTGCGCGTTCGGCGAGTTCAGTCGAACCGTCTCTGGTTTTCCTTGGTCAAGATCACCATGCAACTGAGCCCGCACACCTGTATTGCAATTTTGAAGGACCGACCCCACCGATGCAAGACTTTCTCATGAGCTAGACTGTTACCACTTATGAGGACGCTTATAGGTCATCCTTGTATCAGCAAGCACAATTCGAAAACCTAAAGAAACACTACGCGAGTTTTGATCCATACTACCTCGACTTGATAGAAAGCGTGGCTCAGACCACCATGCTTCCCCTCGCACTGTTCGCGTGTATCTCACATCAAGCTCTTTACTAGTAGGATCATAATAATCTTGGCAAAACTCGCTTACATTGCCCCTCATATCATATATTGCATACAGGTTCGCTTTAAAACTTCCGACAGGCGCGGTCTCCACATAAGGATCCACAAAATTATGATTTAATTCAGTTGTAGGCTCATA
>JBILFE010000714.1:0-2516 GCA_044351705.1 Luteolibacter sp.
GGCCCATCAATGACAAATTGGGGAATGGCATAGCCCGTGGTGTGACCGCGCATGCCTTCGATGATGGCAATGCCCTCGGCCACCGGAGTGCGCAGATGCGACGAACCGTTGATTAGATCACACTGATAGAGGTAGTACGGCCTCACCCGGCACATCAGCAGTTTGCGTGCCAGGGCATTCTGCACTTCCACGGAATCATTCACGCCCCGCAACAGCACGGATTGATTGCCAAGCGGTATCCCCGCATCCGCCAGCAGGCCAAGCCCATCCCGCACCTCGGAGGTCAACTCGCGCGGATGATTGGTGTGAATCGACATGAACAACGGATGATGCCGTTTCAACATCCCACATAGCTCGGGCGTGATGCGCTGCGGCATGAAAATGGGAATCCGCGTGCCGATCCGGATGAATTCGATATGCGGAATCGCCCGCAAGCGGGTGAGGATGCGGTCCAGGCGTTCATCGGAAAACAACAGGGGATCGCCGCCAGACAGCAACACGTCCCGCACTTGCGGCGTGCGTTCCAAGTAGTTGAAAGCCGCTTCCCACTGGGTTTCCAAATGTTGTTCGCCAACCCCCGACACCACCCGCGAGCGCGTGCAGTAACGACAGTATGAGGCACAGCGGTCGGTCACCAAAAATAACACCCGGTCCGGATAACGGTGGACCAGGCCAGGCACCGGCATGTGGGAATCCTCGCCACACGGGTCGCTATACTCTTCAGGAGCAGTCCAGCCTTCTTCAATGCGCGGGATGACTTGCCGCCGGATCGGACATTCCGGATCATCCCGGTCGATCAAATTGAAAAAATGCGGCGTGATCGACATCGCCAGCTTGTTGCCAGCGAGCAGCACGCCGGCACGCTCAATATCAGAGAGCTTGAGCCGCGCTTCCAGATCCGCCAGGGAATCCACACGGTTGCGAAGCTGCCAGCGGGCTTCGTGCCAATGGCCCATGGCCTCAGCAGGCCAATAACCCGGTGCATGCGAACGGAATGTGAGGTCGAACATGACGAGAATGGGGTGAGAATGTTAGGAAAGATGTGAGGCTGGCGCGCCGCCCCTCGCAGGTGCGCGGTCAATCTCGATCCGCCGGGGGGGTGGCAGCAGACGAGGCGGTGTCCTCAGCCGGGCGTGGCAACAAACCATCGTCATCGGCGTCGGCGTCCACTTCGATTTCCTTGCGCCAGGCATGCGACACCCACGGTCGAACCAATCCATAAACGAGGTAAGTGCTGAACACCACCACCGGCGTGATGTAGTGGAATTTCACCGCCATGACCAGAATCAATGCCGCAATGACGAGCGCCCCCAAGGTCCCGCGGGTCCGCCAATCGACTTTCTTGAAGCTGGGATAGCGCACATCGCTGATCATCAGCCAGGAGAGTCCCAGCATGGCACCGGCCAGGGCGTATTTCCATGGCCCGAGCTCACGATCATTGTCGTAAATTTGCATGATCAAAAAGGTCAGCGACGCGATGAACCCGGCTGCCATCGGTATGGGAATGCCCCGGAAATCCGTCGAGCCCCCCGGTTTCTTCGGCAAGGCGGCAAGACAATTGAAACGGGCCAGCCGCATGGCCCCACACAACAGATAGACAAAGGCAATCCCCCAGCCGATGTCGCCGAGCGGAAACAACACCGCCTTGGACACCAGCATCGCCGGGGCCATCCCGAACGATACGATATCCGCCAGAGAATCGAATTCCCGCCCGAACGGCGAGTCATGCCCGCCCAAACGCGCCAACCGCCCATCTAGCAAATCAAACAAACACGACCCGAAAATCAGCAAAATCGCGTATTCATAGTAGTGGCGTGAAATCTCGAAATACTCCTTGGCGGGCAGCGGCAGGCCAAACGGCATCTTCTGAGCCTCGATCTGCACGACAATGAGACCCCTGAAAATCATCAACACCGCGAAGAAGCCGCAGGCCAGGTTGCCTGCCGTCATCAGGTTGGGCAAAAAGTAGATTTTCGGTTCGTCCGGGTCGCGGTGTCTAGCCATGCGCGGAGAGCATCGCACAAAACCCACAAAAAAACAGCCCAATTTTGCTGCAATTTCAATGTCCCGCCCGCTCACTCGTCATGATAAAACCACAGCAGCACCAACAAGCCCACCCCAATCCCCCACACCAGCCACATGTTGGTGAACAAATACGGGTAAATCATCAGACACAAACCAATCGTGATCGGCTGCCACAAGTCGAGCTTCTTGCCGTAGGAAAACGCCCCCAGCCCCAAGGTCCCGAATATAAAACCCGCTAGAATGTTGTAAGGATCGAAATTCACTGCGCTGCGAGCGTACATCAGGATCGGGTATTTGCCAGCAAAGTCACTTCAGCATTCAAAACTCAGCCATCGGCACTCGGCAGTCAGACCGCCCCCAAAACCCGTTCTATCAGGCCGTGAATTCACATCTTCCTTGATTACAAGCGGATGCAAAAAAAACACCCGCCCAGGCAAGGTCGAAGCTTCGTGAAAGCGAACTATTTCAGGGGTCAAGTATTAAAAAAATTT
>JBILFE010000353.1:0-4712 GCA_044351705.1 Luteolibacter sp.
AGTTATCAGTTATCAGTTATCAGTTATCAGTTATCAGTTATCAGTTATCAGTTATCAGTTATCAGTTATCAGTTATCAGTTATCAGTTATCAGTTATCAGTTATCAGTTATCAGTTATCAGTTATCGGTCTTCTCATGCGCTGGCGAGGTGTTGGAGCAGGGCCTGGTTGAGGCGGATGCCGGCTTCAAAATTGGCCACGGGGAAGTTTTCGTTAGGGGCGTGGATGCGGGCATCGGGCAGCGCCAGGCCTAACAACAAGGTGTCGGCGCCGAGGATTTCGCGGAAGGTTTGGACAATGGGGATGCTGCCGCCTTCACGGATGAGCACCGGCGCGGCGCCAAACACGGAACGCAGCGCGGCTTGCGCGGCGAGGCCGAAAGCGGAATGCGGATCGGTGACGTAGGGCTTGCCATCGTGGCCGGTTCTCACCTCGAGCGTCACGCCGGGCGGGCAGTGGCACTGGAGGTGGCGGGTGACCTTTTCCATGATGTCTTGCGGCGACTGGTCCGGGACGAGACGGAAGGAAAGTTTCACGAACGCCTCGGCTGGCAACACGGTTTTCGATCCTTCACCTTGGTAGCCGCCGCCAATGCCATTGACCTCCGCGGTGGGTCGCGCCCAAGTGCGCTCGGCACTGGTGTAGCCGGGCTCGCCGAACAACCCCGGCGACCCGGTGGCATGTAGGAAGTCGGCCTCAGCCACCCCTGGAATGTTAGACCACATCGCCCGCTCCCACGCTTCCAGCGGGCGGACCTGATCATAGAACCCATCGATGGCGACCCGGCCCTCGGCGTCATGCAGGCTGGCAACCAGCCGGCCGATGGCAGTGGCCGGATTGGCGACGGTGCCGCCAAACAAGCCGGAGTGGAGGTCACTTTGGGGGCCGCGCAGGATCGCCTCGCAGCAGGTGATGCCGCGCAGGCCGTAGCCGAGCGTGGGCACGCCGGCGGCCACCATGCCGGTGTCGGAAATGGCGATGACATCACAGCGCAGGGCGTCGCGATGTTGCAGCAGGAAGGGGGCGAGATTGGGACTGCCGATTTCTTCCTCACCTTCAAACAAGAAAATCAGATTAACGGGCACTTCGCCGTGTTGGCGCAGGGTTTGCTGCACGCCTAACACATGCGCGAGCATTTGCCCCTTGTTGTCCGTCGCCCCGCGCGCCCAGATTTTGCCGTCGCGGATTTCCGGTTCGAACGGTTGGCTGGTCCACAGCGCCAGGGGATCGACGGGTTGCACATCGTAGTGACCGTAAATCAGCACCGTGCGGCGGCCCGCGACATGCGGATTTCTAGCAATCACCAGCGGATGGCCCGGCGTCGCGTGCAGCTCGGTTGTTAGGCCCATGGCATCCAGTTTGGCAAGCAGCCATCCGGCGCAGGCGCGGATATCCTCCGCCCGGCAGGAGTCAGTCGAGATGCTGGGGAAGCGGAGAAACGAAAACAGGTCGGCAAGTTCGGGCGTCACGCGGCGATGCTGGCCATTGGGAGGGAGGTTTCGCAAGGCCAATCATGGGAAATCACGCACGACTGCGGCTGAAATCCCAACTTGAGCCAAAGACAACCACGGATTACAGGATTTAACGGATGAAGAATTTGGATTGGATGTAAACGGGACCTGGGGAGCAGATCGGGTGAAATGAACCATTGATGGCAGATTCAACTTATTACATAAAGAACCTCTTCAATCCGTGCAATCCGTGTAATCCTCTTCATCCGTGGTAATCTTATCCCGTCGTTTGCATTCAACCCCGCAACCGGAGGACGGTTCATTTCCCCTAAAACGGTATCACGCTCACTTCCCAGAGGTAAGGAGTACCGGGGCTAAGTAAACAGTATTGGGCATGTTGCCCGGATAGGCGGCGGGCAGCATGCCCGCGCTGCGGAAGAGATGCGCTTGTGCATGGGCCAGCAGACTTCAGGATGTCTGAGCCTAGAATCTGATAGTTGACGACAGGTTGATGGCGTTGAGGTTGTCGGTGCCGGAGCGGAATTCGCTGCGATAGCCGAGGCTCACGCGGCATGCGTCGTTGACATGGTAGGTGGCGCCGACGCCGACGAACCACGAGTCATCGGACAGGCCGTCGGCTTGGGCGCGCAGCGGGCGCTGGCCGCTGACAAAGTGGCCGCTGAGTTCATGGGTGTTGTCGCGGCAGCCGGCAGTAGCGCCGAGCAGGCCCGATAGCACCAGTTGGCGGGTGATATCGGCTTCCGCGAGCAGGCTGAACTCGGCCAGCAGGGATTGATCGTGGTCCTTGTCCACATCCAGCGTGATGGCGGAACCCGCCGTGCCACCGTTTTTTTCAGTGAACGCATCCATCGTGCCGGTGGCGGCGCGCATGCCTAACGATGGGATCAGGCGCAAGCGGCTGTTGTGATAGACCATGCCCTCCACGCCGATGAAAATTTCCAACGCATCAGTGGTGACGTCGGAGAAGTCCGCCTGGCTTGGAATCCATCCGCCGCTGGTGGCGGCGGCGCTGCCGCGGTTGCCATCGAAGTCATAGCGGCCATAGGAGACGCCTGCGCTGAGGCGGGTGCGGGAGGCCTCATCGAGCATTGCCTCACCCAGAACGCCGAGCGACCAGCCGCGGCCGTCGGCATCCACGAGGGTGCCATCGATCCTGCCATCATCCGCGGCGAGATAGGCAGCCAGTTGGATGCGCTCGGCGACGTGGGTGCGGGCGCCGACCATGATGCCAAAGCTGCTGAGCTCATAGTCCGCCTGGTTTTGGGAGTTGGTGGTTGCCACGTTGAAATAATCGGCGGCGGCAAAGAGTTCCCACTGCAGCGTGGCGGGCTTGACCGCAGCGGTGTCTTTGCAGCCTCCTTTGCTGCTGTCACGCGCGGCGTCCTTGCCGTCGGTTTTGCCAACGGCGGGGCTGCGGGTGGCCAGTGTGGGTGCGGCAAGGGCGCTGCGTTGGTGGCTGCGGGTGGCATGGGTGGCATAGTCCGCGAGGCTGGCATAGACTTCCGGTGAAAGGCGGTTGAGCAAAGCCGCATCCAAGCCGGCGGGCGTGGCGCTGGCGGCCAAGGCCCATAACAGGTCGGGGTTGCTGCCATTGGCAATGCCGCTGGTGATGGCATAACCGGGGCCGGGCCCGACATTGGGTGTGCCCGGATCGATCACGTCGTCATACAGCGCGACCCAGGTGGACTTCTGGTTAGCCGTGGAACCCGCCAGCGGATCATTGCCGCCACCCGGATAGGCGATGCGGGTGATGGTGCCATTGGCTGGATTGAACCACACCGCGCCATCGAGGTTTTCTGATAGAGTGGTGAAGTTGCCGGCATACGCCCCGGCCGCCACCACCGTGATGGGCACCAACGGGGCGATGTCGCCGGCGCCGGCCTGGCTGAGCACAAGGGAGCCGCCGAAGCTGGCGGTTCCGCTTGTGACTAACAAATCGTGGGCGGCGCTGGCGATGTCGAGCTTGAGGGTGGCCCCCGGCGAGTTGGTGAAATTGCCGTTCTTCACCAGCAGGGTGCCGATGCCGCCGATGTCGCCGGGTGCGACGGCGGTGGTGTTGGTTAGGTTTCCCTGCCACGTGCCGGTGCCGCCACCCGAGGTGGTGAGCAGGGCCTGGTTGTGGATGCCGTTGGCGGCCAGGGTGGCGCCCGTCGCGATGTTCAGGCGGGTGGTGGCGGTGAGTGTGCCGGCGTTGGTGAGGACGCCGCTGGCGATGTCGATGGTGCCGGCCGTGACGTTGCCGGTGCCGCTGATGGCCACCGCGGCGTTGCTGGTCAGGGCGTTGGTGCTCAGTTGGCCGGCAATGCCGGACCCGGCGTTGAGATCGGCGGTGCTGGTGGTGAGGACCCCGGTGCCGGCGGCGAGCATGCCGCCGGTGGCGGTGTAACTGGCGACCTCTTCGGCGACCGCATTGACTGTTAGAGTGCCGTTGTTGGTCACCGCCGCCAGGATGGAAAGCCCGCCGTTGGTGTCGAGCAATTGCGCGCCGGGGGCAATGTCCAGCGTGGTGTTGGTCGAGGTGCCGTCGAGCGTGAGCGTGCCGCCCGTCACCGCGAGCGAGCCGCCGCCGAGCGCGGCACCCAGGGCCACCAGCACGTTGCCGTTGCTGGTGGTGGTGCCAAACAAATGGCCGGCCAACGTGCCGCCCATGAGGGTGGCCCCGTTGTCTGCGGTTAGAGCCGCGCTGCCGGCCAGCGTGCCGCCTGGGTTCTGCGTGTATGTGTTGACCGCGTTGGCGGCATTGACCGTTAGAGTGCCGTTGTTGGTCACCGCCGCCAGGTTGGAAAGCCCGCCGTTGGAGTCCAGCAATTCCGCGCCGGCGGCAATGTCGAGCGTGGTGTTGGTCGAGGTGCCGTCGAGCGTGAGCGAGCCGCCCGTCACCGCGAGCGAGCCGCCGCCGAGTGTGGCACCCAGGGCCACCAGCACGTTGCCGTTGCTGGTGGTGTTGCCTGACAAATGGCCGGCCAGCGTGCCGCCCTTGAGGGTGGCCCCGTTGTCTGCGGTTAGAGCCGCGCTGCCGGCCAGCGTGCCGCCTGGGTTCTGCATGTATGTGTTGACCGCGTCGGCGGCATTGACCGTTAGAATGCCGTTGTTGGTGACCGCCGCGAGGTTGGCAAGCCCGCCGTTGGAGTCCAGTAATTCCGCGCCGGCGGCAATGTCGAGCGTGGTGTTGGTCGAGGTGCCGTCGAGCGTGAGCGAGCCGCCCGTCACCGCGAGCGAGCCGCCGCCGAGCGTGGCGCCC